>JAHEZF010000303.1 GCA_023251215.1 Sphingobacteriales bacterium
ACCTGCACGTCAAGTTCGGAACAAGGTCTGTTGTGCTCGAAGAAAAAAGTGGTGTGGGTGGTAAATGGATTCGGGTAATTCAACACATGATTTAACGCAAGCTGACTCGAAGATGCAACCACAAATTCAACATCCGCTTCGGATGAATTATTGTAAACATCCCATGCTTTAAATTTGATGTGATGCCTGCCATCCGCCAATTCACTTAATGAATATTGCACACGGCCCTTCTGGTAGCTGTTCTGATCGTATTCAAAATAATCATTCAGCACGAACAATTTTGAATTGTCGTCATCAAGCTTGGCCGTAATGTCGTGCCCTATGCCATTGCCTACGGTATTTACACCACTCGTATCATTTACCAGGGCAATCAGTATTGGATTGGCATCGGTGGTGCCGCCAGTAACAAAATTCTCATCGTTCATATACAGGTTTATATCCGGACCTTTGGGGTCTGCATTGGCCGATGTATTCACTTCTCCAATAACAATATTGTCGTAATAACCGGCCGCATCTTCTACACCATCGTGAGCATAGTAACTTAACTTTCCTTTACCGTACTGAAAAGAAATGTCCTTAGGCAGGACGAATGTGAAGGAAAACTCTCCGTTAGTAACTGTTACTTTTCCTTTGTACAAAATATTCTTTTGCAATTTAAATGACACCGGATTATTTCCCGGATCATTAGCCAATGTATTGTAAATTGTTACTTTATCAAAAACGGTGGGGTAAAGTACACCATTGAAAGAAGTTAATTTATTTCCATTCGCATCAGCCACATAACCCGTGATGGTTGCTTTACTCAATGCAGATAAAGTATCTGCATTTGCAGAAACAGGAACCGAGTTTACCGTTGAAGTTACCACTTTATTTTGGGGATAATTAAGCTTTAAGGCAGGGTCTCCTAAAAGAAAAAAATTGCGCAGGTACAAACTATTTAATGCAGTTTTTGTTTTTTCAAAAACATCGCCAATAGATGGCATTTCTCCGTTAACAGGAAGAAAGAGTGTATTAAAAAATCGAACTGCCAGATCATTGTTTGAATTAGAAAAAGCGAGTCGTGTAGTAGTAAACAATGCAATTCCTCCACCTCTTGGATTCAGCAACACATACTCACCGGCTGAGGTTCGTGCTGGATCGTCAACCCGGCTAAATTCGCAGGTAGCTGTGAGAAAAGCAGGAAGACTTTTCAGGTTAGTCCAGTTATTAATATCACTCACTTCCAATACTCTCTCTTGCGCCCATCCTAATTCTCCGCCATGCCCAACATAAGTAAGCATTAGTGCACCTCTCTGTACACGGTTTACAATAGCCGTCTGCGCATCAGGATAGCGCTCGCCACCGGGCGTAGACAATTGCTTGTAGGCATCCAGGTATATTTTATCAACGTTATAAACCGGATGCCTTCCCCATGTAAGCGAGTCAGCCAGGTATGCAGCCTGGTTCAGATGAATATTTCCATCCTCATCGTCAGCTACAAATACCATCAGGTTTCGCCAGTCGCCAAATGCCGATGAAGTCTGAATATTACAATGCGTGGTATCTAAAGTTACAGGGTCAGGAGATGCATAAGAAATAATTTTGCTGACAACGGCATCCGCTTCAGCCAATGATTTAACAGGCAACCTGCCCATAGCAACATCCATCACATCATTATCATTTACCCGCCACTCACCTTCATTGTCGTCAAGAAAACCAAAAAAATCGTCAGAGGCATAAGACTCACTTAAATCAAGTGACTCTTCGGATTCGTAACTCGTAACAAAATTGGTATTGGATTCTATCCTGTTTTTATTATCGTAAGACGCATCTCCCATAATCAGTATATAACGGGGAAAGTCAGCCGGATTAATCGCTCTATCGTAAAACATTTTAATAAAATCACGGATTGCTGATACATCCTGCGCTCCCGAAGAATACTCATTGAATATTTGGTTGGTAGCAACTACGCTTACAGTCAAGTTATCGTGGTCCCTGTGAAACTGAGCAAGCCGGTTGGCGGCAGGTAAGAAACCCGGGTAGGAAATAATAACAAGATCCTTCATACTCATTGCATGAAGATTTTGATTTTCTACTTGACCAACAAAATGAGGATTAGAAAAAGAAGTACCGTTTGAAACAATGAATTGCCTGAGTGTGTCTGCATCCCGTTTAAACGATAAAGTACTTCCGTTGATTGTAACCTGCTGATTAAATACATTGATCGGATCTGTAACATCCCAAACAAAGGAATTGGGAGTGGTATTGGTAATCGTATATTCTGCAATATGGCCTAACCCAACTGAACGGGAATCCCGAAAATGCAGGGAACTCCCTGCCCCGGAAAAATTCAAATACCTGCGAACGTTTAGTTCAAAATAATTCAGCCACCCGATGGCGGTATTATCAGCTGAAGAAAAAACAATGGACCCGGAAATAGTTTGTCCGGCTAGAGTATCTATGAAAGAACTGGCAGCGGCATTTTCGCGTGCAAACTCTTTATAGTACCACGGAGATGCGGTTGCATTTGTAATAATGAATCGAAGACCGCCATTTACATAACCTGTAAAATAATTAGGTGCAGATTGTGAGCGGCCTGCTCCGCTAACATTAATGTAAATAGTATCGCTGATATTTCGGTTGGGAAAAGGAACAGAGAAATTAACCGTTGGGTTAATAAGGTCAACAGCTTCTCCATACCACCGTCTGCCCGACTTCAGTAAGTTTACCAAATCCAATTCATGAACATAATAGTCATCAAAACTCGTTACTGTATCAGTGACAGGGTTGCTGCTTGATGCAACAGGTTGAATTCGGTTGCCCGGCCCTAAATCAACGTTAATAAAATAATATGCGCTGTCAGAATAATTATGTATCTGATGATGAAAACGTCTGTCACTAGAATTATATTTCCATGTTGTTGAACCGCTACCGTAAAAAAGTACATAATCGT
>JAHEZF010000304.1 GCA_023251215.1 Sphingobacteriales bacterium
ATTTAATGATTTCAATCACGAAAGTTTGTCTACACGTTATTTTGTGAGTCGTGTCGTGGAAAATTGGTTGCAGAATTATAAACTGGATGGTTTTCGTTTTGATCTTTCCAAAGGCTTCACCCAATTCAATTCAGGAAGCAATGTATCATTATGGAGCCAGTACGATGCCAGCCGTGTCGCAATTTGGAAAAGATATTATGATACGGTGCAGTTAAAATCCCCAAGCTCTTATGTGATACTTGAACATTTTGCTGATAATACTGAAGAAACAGAATTGTCTAATTATGGAATGATGTTGTGGGGAAATATGAATGATAGTTATGCGCAGGCATCAATGGGCTTCACAGATCGTTGGGATTTTTCATACGGAATTTTTACTGCTCGTAATTGGACAAAACCACATCTGATCACTTATATGGAAAGTCATGATGAAGAAAGACTGATGTATAAAAATCTTCAATTCGGAAATGTCTCCGGCAGTTATAATATCAAAGACCTGAACACTGCGCTGAAAAGAATTGAAATGTGCGGAGCCTTTTTATTTACTATTCCGGGTCCAAAAATGATCTGGGAATTCGGTGAGATAGGTTATGATTATTCGATCAACCGTTGCCCGGATGGAACTATCAACAACACCTGCCGATTAGACCCCAAACCTATTCGTTGGGATTATTTGCAAAACATTCAGCGAAAAAGGCTCTATGATATTTTTGCGGCCTTATTAAAATTGAGAAATCATAATTTATACAGGGATGCATTCATGTCCGATCGGGTAACATGGAATTTATCAGGTCCGGTTAAGTCAATAAAAGTTACTACCGATACTTCAAATCTTCTTGCCGTTGGAAATTTTGATGTAGTACAGCAAACAGGTTCGGTCACCTTTCAAAATGCCGGTACATGGTATGATTATCTGAGAGGAATTACTTTTTCTGCAACCGGATCAGCGCAGAATTTAACTTTACAGCCGGGAGAATATCATGTATATCTTAATCGAAATGTAGTGAATGCTGTTACCACGCCGGTTACTAATGTTAATCCAACGAATAAAGATTTTAGGATTGTTGTTTATCCTAATCCCGTTGCAACAAATTCATCAACAATTGAAGTAGAAGTGCCCGAAAATGGAAAAGCTGAAATTGATCTATGGAATACACTTGGGCAAAAGATCAGAAATATTTATTCGGGTTTGTTGACCAAAGGAGTTCATACTTTTTCATTTGACCAGGGGAATAAAAAACTATCTGCAGGAAATTACATGTTGCGGTTACAACAAAACAACAAAATGCAAACTGTAAAATTTATTTCGCAATAATATTTTTGCTTTTAAACACCATGGAAAAGATTTTAAAACTCAAGACCGCGGAAATAGAAAAGATCAGTAATATTGAATCATTTAATATTGCGATCTCCATTGACTGCGTCATTTTCGGATATGAGAACAAAGAATTAAAAGTTCTATTGATCAAATCCGATCTTGAAGAATTTTCCGGTTTGTACTCGTTATTGGGAGATATTATAAGACCTGACGAAGACCTCGAAGAAGCATCGTATCGGATCCTGAAAGAAAGGACAGGCATGGACGATGTGTATCTGGAACAGGTACATACTTTTGGCAGTGTTGATCGTCATCCTTCCGGACGTGTCATTACAGTAGCATATTATTCCCTGATTGATATTAAACATCATCGGCTGAATCTTACGCATAATGATCTTCACTGGCATTCATTGAGTGACATAAACAAATTGGCTTTTGATCACCGGATTATTCTGGAAACATGTCTTGAAAGGTTGCGGGAGCAAATCATGGAGTATCCAATTGTATTTAATCTTTTGCCGGATAAATTTTCATTGCGGGAATTACAGGAATTGTATGAAGCGATTCTTGGAGTAAGTTTAGACAGAAGAAATTTCCGGAAAAAAATTGCTCTTAAAGAATGGCTGGATGATATTGATGAAATGGAAAAAGAAGTTACTCACCGGCCGGGAAAACTTTATAGGGTTAAAAAGAAATTCAGGAAAAAAAAGCAGCCTTCAAAGATCGGCGGATACCCTCAGGTAAGCAGCATGTCCTGAGCTATTTGCAAATAGTTTTGGATTTACAATCATCCGGGGTAACGCAGGTCATTAGCGGGCAAAAAAATATTTTTTTTAGGTATAAAAAAACATCTAATTTGTGTCCTTAATACACATTACTGCTTTTTCGAAAACTGTTTGATAACCGAATAAAGATTGCTTATGTCTGCTAAAAATCTCCTTAGAAAGATTGTATTGCCTGCATTGATCCTGATCTCGCAGATCACCTATTCGCAAGGCAAAGTTGTTACCGGTAAGGTGACCGATTCAAAAGATGGTTCTGGGGTTGGTGGTGTAACTGTAGTAGCCAAAGGAGCTAAAACAGGTACGCAAACCAATGCTGATGGAGTTTACCAAATAACCGTTAACTCATCAGTAACCGTACTTATTTTTTCATCGGTGGGTTATGCTACGCAGGAAGTTTCCCTTGATGGCAAATCAACTATTGATGTTGCATTGGTAATTACCAATACCACATTGACTGAAGTTGTAACTATTGGTTATGGTACTGCTAAACGAAAAGATGTAACCGGCTCGGTGACTTTAATTACTGCAAAAGATTTTACTAAAGGACAAGTTACTTCTCCGGAACAACTTATCATTGGTAAGGTAGCAGGAGTGCAAATTACTACCGGCGGTGGGGCTCCCGGTGCAGGATCAAGGATCCGGATCCGGAATGGTTCTTCATTAAATGCCAGCAACAGTCCTTTGATCGTTATTGACGGAGTACCGCTGGATAATAATGGTATTTCCGGCACCGCCAATCCTCTAAGTTTGATCAATACCAATGATATTGAGTCTATCAACATTTTGAAAGACGCATCAGCAACTGCT
>JAHEZF010000305.1 GCA_023251215.1 Sphingobacteriales bacterium
CTATTTCTGCTTCCCGGGGAGATAAAGATTTCAGCACACGGCGGATCTCATTTCTCAATGAGTCCTTCATCACATCATCATCTGTATCATCACCACCTTCAAGCAGGTCGCCCATGGCTACATCCTCAGCTTCATGCACAGGTGCATCCAGCGAAGTATGACGGGTATTACTTTGGAAAATGTTGTTGATCTCAGTCTCACTCATTTCCAGTAATTCGGCTAACTCTTCAGTTGATGGCTCTCTTTCATGTTCCTGTTCAAAAGCCATATAAGCCTTATTCGCTTTGTTGTAAGTACCAATTTTGTTTTGAGGCAGCCGGACTAATCTGCCCTGCTCAGCCAATGCCTGCAGGATAGATTGACGGATCCACCATACGGCGTATGAAATGAATTTGAAACCTTTGGTTTCATCGAAACGTTGAGCAGCCTTAATTAAGCCGAGGTTTCCCTCATTGATAAGATCACTCAGAGACAGACCCTGGTGTTGATATTGTTTTGCAACAGAGACAACGAACCGAAGATTCGCCTGCACCAATTTGTCCAATGCCCTTTGTGAATCGACAGGGTTACGATTGAACATTTTAATACGCTGGGCAAGAGTAGTTTCTTCTTCAGGAGTAATCATCGAAATTTTCGAGATCTCCTGAAGGTACTTTTCAACTGCCTGCGAATCCCTGTTGGTGATCTGGGTAGCAATTTTGAGCTGCCTCATAATACTTGAATATTACAAATTAATAAACGTAAATAAGAGATGGTTTGTTCAAGGAAAGTTGCAAAGGGTAAGTTAATTACTACCGTCCAAGTCTGCCTGTAAAAGTACATTTCATTTGCCGTATCTCATAATGCTTCGGCATAAATTATTCATGATTTTTCCACGAAAATGCTACGGGATGTTAAGAAGCCACGAAATGCAATGTGGGCAAGGGTTTTGAAATAATATAAGGTCAGGATGAAAGCGATTTTTCTTCCGATTTTCGTTTTAATACGATCCATAATATTATTCCCCCCAGGATAAGTAGTATTGAAATCACTTCTGCCTGTGTGGGATGAATCCCAAAAATATCCAACCGGTTATTGATCCTGATCTTTTCAATAAAAAACCGTTCAACGCCATTTAAAATAAGGTAAAAGGCAAATAAGGTTCCGGGTATTTTAAATCTTTTACGTAATGACCAAACGATAAGGAGCAGGATAAGACAGATCACTGTTTCATAAAACGGAGTCGGAAAATGTCCCACTTCCAGTTCATTACAATATTTGCCAATACAACCTGGGATCTTCTTAAGCCCTTCCTCATTTACATTGTGCGGGTATGTGTAAGCCCACATCCAGTCGGGCAGCCAGCTAAATGGCTTCGACTGTATATTGACTATTCCCCAATCTCCGTCTCCTGCAACCTGGCAACCAATTCTTCCTACTGCATAACCCAGCAATAATGCAGGCGCAGCAGCATCATTCAGATGCCAGAAACCGATCTTATGCCTTTTAGCATACCACCATATTGCCAGCGCTGCACAAATCAAACCACCATACCAGGTTAAACCAGATGGTGAAAAAATATAAGAAGATGGATCTTTCAGGAAACCATTCCAGTTTTCAAATATGTCAAAAAGTTTCGCCCCCAAAAGACCTGCTACAAGTGCAATAATAACTATCTCTCCCACCCTGTCCTGCGGCCAGATGCGTACTACTCTTTTTTCGGGTTTAGCCAGTTTTTGTTTGTGCTTGTCCCACCATTTTAAACCGGAAAATAATAATCCTAACCCAATTCCGGCAGGCCAGCTTCCTAATGTAGAAAAAATAAAAGCCTGGGGATCATCGGTAGCTGCATTGTTCATTATAAATAATGCAAGTATTTTATACCCAAGCAGGAATCCTAACAGAAAATTTAATATTAATTCACCAGCAGTTGCGGGCTGGCCAACTGTAACCTGCATTTCCGTCGGTTGTAATAAGCCTTGTTTGCTTTTACGACGAAGTTCTTTAGCCAGCACAATGGCAGCTAAAATAAAGGCGACCGCAACAAAAAAGCCAAATGAATTTACAAACCGGAGAAATTTCCATTCAACACCAAACAAATCTTTAAAAGCATAATAAAGGTTGGGATACATGAAACGGCAATTGATTAATTAAAGTAGGCGAATATACAGGAAAGTCAAATAGGTCAAATGAGTGATGTGTATCATTTGACCTATCCGTCTTATATGAATCATTTGACCAGCTTAATTGCAATATTGTTCAAAAGCGCTGATAAGATTCCGAGCAATTACCTGTGCAGGTCTGCCTTCTATCTGGTGTCTTTCTATAAAATGAACCAACTGCCCATTTTTAAACAAAGCAATAGATGGAGAAGAAGCTGGGTAAGGCAACAGGTGCCGGCGCAATGTACTCACAGCTTCTACATCAAAACCTGCAAAACTGGTAGTAAGATAATCGGGTTTGATATTGGAATTGGCTACAGCCATAAGCACACCGGGTCTTGCAGTACCAGCAGAACAACCGCAAACTGAATTGATCATAACCAGTGTGGTTCCTTCTTTTGCAAGTTGATTTTCTACTTCCTCCGGAGATAACAGTTCTATAAAACCATGTTCTGTTAGTTCCCCTTTCATAGGTATTACAATTTCTTCGGGATACATATAGGTAAGTTTTTAATGAACTACAAAAGTAACGAAAATGTTTCCGGGAAAAAAGCTGATCAGGCTGGCGGGAAATAATGTCAGCAATAATTTCGTATTTCGGAAATAATGTCTTCCCGGTCTGAAATTATTGACAACGATTGGCATAAAACCCGTCAAAGAAAGCTGCTGGTACATCATTTGAAGACTTGTTCTCCGGAATAAATCATTTAAAACATAAAACTAAATAGCTATGACAAATGTAAAATTTATCAAGCAGCCTT
>JAHEZF010000306.1 GCA_023251215.1 Sphingobacteriales bacterium
TGTTTCCTCATACACACCATATAGAAAATGTGCTACAGTTGAAACTGAAGAAAAGTTAAAGATGAAACTTGCAATCATTCCGGAAAATAATAACAACTAATTTTACCGCATGAGCAATTTCCGTTTTACAAGACCTGACCGGTTTCCACCCATTATTAAAAACCTGATCATTATTAATGTACTGGTCTGGATTGCACAAAAATTTCTCGATTCCCAATATCAATTAACAGACAAAATTGGATTATGGCCTGTGCAGTCACCGCATTTCAGGCCCTACCAGATAGCGACGCACATGTTTGCGCATTCGCCTACTATGTTTGCTCATATACTTTTTAACATGTTTGTTTTATGGATGTTTGGGCGGGTACTGGAAAACATTTGGGGTGCAAAGAGGTTTCTGTTTTTCTACCTGGTTTGTGGTGTAGGGGCGGCGCTTGCGCATTTGGGAGTAGAATACTTTCAGTATAAAGAAATAATTGATCTTGCCAGTAAATATGATTTGAACGGCCAGCATGATCTCGCTGCTGCGCTTTTAGATGTGCCCGTTTATGCAGTGGGAGCTTCAGGAGCTATCATGGGTGTTATGGTTGCCTTTGCTTATTTGTTTCCTAATACAGAACTTTATATTATGTTCATTCCGGTTCCGGTAAAAGCAAAATGGGCTATTTTAGGTTATGTGGCAATTGATCTGTTCAGTGGCATCAGCCGTGTAAGCGGTGACAATATTGCTCACTTTGCTCACCTGGGTGGAGCCGTAACAGGATTTATCATTGTTTTTACCTGGAACAAAACCAACCGGAAAACATTGTATTAATTATCTAATGATAATCGCTAAATGATTCAATCCAAAAAACAATACAAACAAAGAATATCACTGGGACAAAGCGGCAACGCATTGACGACGCTGATCGTCATCAACCTTGTTTTATTTGTGCTTTTTGCTTTCATTAAAGTGCTTTGGTATTTCCGCTACCAGGATCACCAGCTGGCGCTGTCTTTTTTTAATAAAAGTGTATTGAGTTGGTTTGTCCTTCCTGCTGATATTGACAAAATGATGAG
The DNA here is from genome assembly GCA_023251215.1 of Sphingobacteriales bacterium. GTDB lineage: Bacteria > Bacteroidota > Bacteroidia > Chitinophagales > Chitinophagaceae > JAHEZF01. The sequence continues at coordinate 1,060 of JAHEZF010000306.1, forward strand.
CCGGCCCTGGGCCATCCTCACTCACATGTTCATACATGCAGGTATCTGGCAGGTTTTTGCCAATATGCTCTGGCTATGGTGCTTTGGTTATATCATGCAGGACCTTACCGGTAATAAAAAAATAATTCCACTTTTTATTTATGGAGCGCTGGCCGGTGCATTGGCTTTTGTTCTTACATACAATCTTTTACCGGCATTAAAAGCACAGTTGCCATACGCCTCCGCCATGGGTGCTTCATCAGGAGTAATGGCAGTAGCTATTGCTACAACCATGCTGGCCCGGGGTTACCGCATTTTTCCTATGCTCAAAGGAGGTATTCCGGTTTGGGTATTGACAGCATTATATGTTATCATGGACCTGGGAACTATTTCCGTACATGATACTGCAAATCTTATTGCTCATCTGGCCGGCGCCTTTACCGGCTTACTGTTTATGTTCTTCCTGAGATTGGGATATGACTGGAGTAGGTGGATGAATAATTTTTTCGACTGGATTGGCAATCTTTTTAATCCGGATAGGCCGAAAAAAGGAAAAAGTATTAAAGAAGAATTGTTTTACAGATCCTCTGCAACGCCGTATAAAAAGACTCCTAATCTTACACAGCAGCGGATTGATGAGATACTGGATAAGATCAGTGAAAAGGGATATCATTTTCTTACCGATGAAGAAAAAGAATTGCTGAAAAGGGCCAGTAAAGAAGATTTGTAATTCGTATTAATTCGTGAAATTCGTGTACAATGGCCAGCAAGTTCCGACTCTTCACCAAGCGGTTTTTTATTTTTACTAATGCGATCATTGTATTTGTTTTCCTCCTGTCATGCCTGGCTCCGTACCTCAATCCCCAAAATTGGTGGTTCATTTCCTTCCTGGGTCTTGCTTTTCCTTTTTTATTGTTACTGCTGATTATTTTTTTATTGGGATGGCTGCTGATACCAAGACCCCGATATGCCCTGATTTCAGGAATTGCTTTATTATTTGGTTATAAGAGCATCGTTGTATTTTTTGCGGTTCATACTCCCGGGGCGTTTACATATCCAAGAAAGCCCAATACATTGCGTATTGTTTCCTGGAACGTGGCCCGGTTCATCGAGATGAAACGAAACAACAATAAAGGCAGCCAGACAAGGTTGAAAATGATGGATCTCATCAAACAACAGGATGCCGATATTCTTTGCCTGCAGGAATTCTTTCATTCTGTTGATTCAACGTACTACCCGAATATTGATTATGTAAAAAATAACCTGGGTTATCCGTATTGGTATTATTCGCATGATGTGGATGGAGACAAACATTTTACCGGCAACATTATTTTTTCCCGTTACCCGATGGTTGACAGCGGCCTGATCCGCTATCCCAGGCCTACTTTGCCCGAAGCATTGATACATGCAGACATTAAAGTGAATGATGATACCATTCGTGTGTACACCACCCACCTGCAATCATTGCAGTTTGGAAAAAGAGATTATCAAAAAATCGGTGAGATAGAAAGTGCAGAAGACAGTTTGTTTTCCAACTCCCGCACTATTTTATCCAAGATCAAAAAAGGATTTACCAACCGCAGCCTCCAGGCAGATATTATTCATGAAGTATTGGGCGACAGCCCGTACCCGTTACTTGTTTGTGCAGACCTGAATGATGTGCCTAACTCATATACTTATTTTACTGTAAGAAGCGATATGCAGGATGCCTTTTTAAAAAAAGGATTTGGGATCGGTCGCACATTTTCTGCATTATCACCCACGTTACGCATTGATTATATTTTTGCCGACAAAAATTTCAGCATAAAACAATTCAACCGCATCGTTAAAAACTATTCCGATCACTATATGCTGGTAA
>JAHEZF010000058.1 GCA_023251215.1 Sphingobacteriales bacterium
TTGGGTGATTCATCAGGCAACGGTAATTCTGCAATAAGAGGTGGATTTAATCCTGTTGATGTAAGAATGGAATTGCGAAATCCGCCGGGTGCAAATAAAGCTCTCATTCTTGCTTTCTGTCCTTTGGTAAAAAGGTTCATACAGGCATCATAGGTAAAATCCATATAATCCATGTACATATCACCATTAGGGCCGTTGCTACAGCTAATACGTACGCCTGAAGGGCATTCAATATTATATCCGCTTTGTTTGGGAGTATCGTCAACAAGATCATCGCCACAATAAGCATCACCCCATAAATGTATTAAGTTAAGCCAGTGACCTACTTCATGCACAGCCGTTTTACCCATGTTGTAGCCCGCCATAGCATTAATGATTCCAAATGCAGGAAAATCTATCACAACGCCATCTTTATTATCGGGACCACCCGGTATGCTTGAATAACCTGCAACCCTGTCAAGATTACAAACCCATATATTCAGGTAACTTTTAGCATCCCATGCATCATCGCCCATTTCTGAACTGAACTTCATTTTATCATCAGTTTGCCATACAGTAATGGGAGTGTATTTCCTGATAATCCCGGTAGTTGATCTTTTCCGGGGATCAGATATTGCTAACTGAAATTCTATATTGCAATCAGCAGCCAGAGGTCTGAAAACAGCAGGTGTATTAACTGAATCAGGATTTCTGTGGCGAAAATCACGGTTCAGGGCGGCAATCTGGCTATTCACCTGTGCATCACTTATTTTTTCTGATGGATAATGATATAAAACATGTACAACAACAGGAATTTTAATAACCGTATTCCCTGTTTCTCTTAAAAGCGAATTGCCTGTTTGAGTATGTTGACGGGTAAATGTTTCAATGGCGTTTATCCTTGAAGAAAGAGCAGGATCTTTCCTCAACTCTTCCAGCTGGTAGAGAAATGTGGCGCAGTTTTTCTGAGCAGTTAGCTGATTAACCAGAGCCAGTAGAATAAAAACAAGGATCAGTCTCGCCTTCATAATTACCAAATCATTAGATGATTCCAACACGACAATAAATTGATACCGTCATGAGTAATTCAAGCGAAATTGGAAATAATGAGGATAAAGGGGGATTTAAAAGGGCGTCTCAGGGATACGATTTCAATAGTGGGAATGAAGTTATCGGGAATAAGGACGAATGAATTTCAAATATAAACTTATTAATTGATTGTGCATTAAAATTTTGTATCGTACTTTTCCGATACACGGCCCTTGTTGTAAAAGCTTTAACAGCCGCAAAAGATTGCAGAACTTATTTTTGTAAGTCAATCAACCTTCAATCAATGAAAAAACTTGTTTACGTTGTCATTATTTACAGCGTTGTTGGCTGCAAGAATAATGATAAGGATCATGAAAATGGCAACAATCCCCCACCCGAAGGACCTAAAAGTATCAGCTACTCCATCATCAGCGCTTACCCGCATGATACATCATCCTTCACACAAGGGCTTATTATTTATAACAACGCAATGTATGAAAGCACCGGTCGTGAGAATGCCAATTCAAACAAGATCATGAAAGTTGACCTGAAAACAGGGAAGATTGAAAAGTCGGTTTCGCTGGATAAAAAATATTTTGGGGAAGGGATTACTATTCTGCGTGATACCATTTACCAGTTGACCTGGCAGGAGAAAACGGTTTTTGTTTATACCCTGAACGATTTTAAAAAAATAAAAGAGTTCCTTTTCAATACCGAAGGCTGGGGAATAACCACCGACGGAAAGCAACTTATTGTAAGTGATGGAAGCAGTGATCTGTATTATTATGATCCTTCAACTTTCCGTTTATTAAAATCACAGGCGGTAACAGAAGCGGGCAGTCTTTCTTTCAATCTGAATGAACTGGAGTACATTGATGGATTCGTTTATGCTAATCAGTGGCAGGCGCCATATATCTTAAAAATTGATCCTTCTACCGGGCAGATAGTTGCTAAAGCCGATCTTACAAGTGTATGGGACAGGGTAAAAGCAAGAGACCCAGAGGCCGATGTTCCAAATGGTATTGCTTATGATGCGGCCACTAAAAAAATTTATGTCACCGGTAAATTATGGCCTGAGTTATATGAGATACAATTTGGCCGGTAATCATTTTGAAACAATGTAAATAACAGAGCTGCATTTTTTCACATCACCCATTGCCTTAATATTGGAGCTAAACCCATTCCAAAAAGCAGAAATTAAATTCGCTTTTCCTTTTTTGTATTTACTGCTTAATAATGAAATATAAAAGCTATCATACCACATGGGTTTGTGCTGAAGCATTTTCAATCCATTCTTTTCCATCAATACCCGCATTGACCATGGTGAGAAATGATACAAATGCCGGGGCACATCATAAGCTGCCCAGTGTTCTTTGTAAATAGCAGCATCTTTAGAAGTATAATTCGGAACCGCAATAAATATCTTTCCACTTTCCTTAAGCAATACTTTAAGTTGTTGAACAACGGTAAAAAGACCATGCACATGCTCCAGCACATGCCAAAGAGTAATAGCATCGAAAGAACCAGGAGTTAGTTTATAAAGATCAGGGCTGTCTGCAAGTTGAATATTATATAATTGCCAGGCAATTTCCCTTGCATCACTATCCGGTTCAAGACCTGTTGTTTCCCAGCCCCGCAGTTTCATTTCATTTACAAAACTTCCGATGCCACTGCCTACATCCAACAATTTTCCTTTTTTAATACCGGTGATCTTTTCTATCAACCTTCGTTTCTTCCTCATGGTTCGGTTACGAACACATTTATACAGCCGGTTGATTAACCCCTTTGAAGTATTTGTATGAGAAACATAATTTTCTGACTTGTAATAAGCTGCAATAGAAAAAGCATCAGGAATATCCTGGGTAAACCTTACTGAGCAGGAATCACATTCAGCAATGACAAATGTTTCACCGCTTACAGTATGATCCTTTGCAGATAAAACATTTTTTATATCAGCCGAACCACATACAGGACAAAGAGTGTAATGTATTGTATTCTTCATGTGAAAGTAGCCTATTGAAAGCAGGCAAAGTAAAACGAAATTGATAAACCTTGCAGATGAAATTACTTCAACTCCCTGTACGTCGGGGCTATCTGTTTCGGTACCAGTTTCTGACCATTTGCAGTTGAAGAAACATCCAATCCATGTTCCGAAAAGTACCAGCCGATAAACATGATAGCCAGCAAACCAACCGCTAATCCATAAGTCCACCAATATGATGTTCGTTTTTCAGGCCTCATAAGTATTTCCATCATCTCAGATGAGGTTCTTTCCTGCTCTCCCACCCTCATGGTATGTTCTGCATTATCCCGGATCATTTTCACAGCCGGAACCGGCTGTTCCAAAACCAGTTCTTCATTGATTGGGACAAATTTTATTTCCCCTGCCAATCCTTTGCTCAATATTCCTATGCCCTTCCAATTGACAGTATCCCCCGAATCAATCTTTTTTTTCACTTCATATACAAAGTCATTAAATCGAACAGGGGCATCACTGTCAGAAATTTTCAACACATCTGCCAGCCAGGTAAAAAAAAAATTTGATGGTGAATTGCTGTTGGGCAGCAAAACAATAGTATGAACAGGCGGATTAATTTTCTTATTGAGAAAATCACCCTGCGCCGGTTTTCTTTCCAATAAAAAAGTACCGATACCCGGTACATCTAAATTTTTATGCTGAATGAAGTATTGATACAGCTCCCTGTACATCATTTGTTCTTTTGATCAAACGAAAGTACGACTCCGCCGGCAAAGTTGAACCCATACACAGGATACTGTTTCCACCGCTGGTATTTACGGTTGGTGATATTATTGAATTGTGACCAAAGGTTCAGATTTTTGGTGATCTTAAATTCCAGTCCTGCATTCAGATCAATAGCGCCATTTAGCTGTGCATGACTGCCATCTTTTCTCATATACTGGGGTCCGGTCCAAGCAAACAGGTCGCCCTTCAGCCATAGGTCTTTGATCACCTGCACCCGCATGGTTGTATTCATCTCAAGGGGGATCAACCCCCATGCTTTTTTATTTACTCTCAGCCCTGTGTATTGATTAAAAGTCCAGCCGGTTGTCAATGAAAATTTTTCTTCAATTGTAAAACCGATCTGCCCTCCCAAATTCAAAACATTGATGCGGGGTTCATTTACCACCACAAATGATTTTCCACCTCCGCCTGTTGCCGTATCATTAACAAATAACGGTTGATTGCTGAGTTTATTGAAGCCAACTTTAGCAGCATAACTGAAATGATCTTCAACCGATCCTTTGAAGCCTGCAAACCGCTCTTCAATCCATGTATTTTTAAATGATGCCGGTAACCACAACCATGGATTTTGTGAAGCAAGATATTGATAAGTTGTTTTGCGTACATAACCCGTCCACCCGGCCAGGAAATAGAACCGTTTATCTTCTGTTCCGATCTCGGCCAGTATATTGGGGAACATTCTGAAATCACCATTATCCCATGAAGGCCTGATGCCTGCCTGCAGATTCACTTTTGGAGTTTTGAACAGAACCGACGGAGATAAATAGTACATGGTGTTGTTGACTGCCGGTTTGCTTTTGGGAGTTAGCCGGGTAAGATCGAATGTAATTCCAAGGTTGACTGCAAAAACTTTTCCAACGGTCTTTTGCAAAGGCAAATTCACTACCGTATTGCTTTCACTGTTTTTCAAATGATCACTGAATACATCAATCTTTACTTCAGGCGCATAGGTCAACCCAAATTGTGTTTTATTGATATTGTGAAATGATACTTTGCCTGCAATAGTTTGAAAATTCTGTTTCAATGAATCCGTGGGGAATGAAGCATTGGCTGGTTCAATGCCATACCTGTAAGTTCTTTCCTGCTTTGTACCAATGCCGGCATTCCATTCCAGGTAATTGCCTGTCTTAAAAAAGCCCCTGAGTTGTACATCCGTATTGCTGAATTTCTGAAACGGTTTTTTCCCTTCTGATGCCACATGTTTGGCATAAATATTCAACCCTGCCGTTTTTCCATCGCCAAAAGAAATACCAGCCTGGATATAAGGTGTTCTTAAACTTCCGAAACCTGCTTTTACATAACTGCTGTTATCAAATATACCGGCAGTGTCAATAGATAAGGCCAATGGTTTTAATGAACCTGGCTGATAGGTAAAAAATAAATTCTGGTTTGGGATATCATAGCTAAGTTTTGCTTTTGTAGTATCGGGAGCCGGCGGCGTAGCTCCAAAATTGATCTTGGCCGATTCCTTCAATACCGGTTTGAAACCAGAGATGATTTCAACTGACTTTTTCTTTGTTGTATCCTGCGAATAAGATATTGCAACAGCAAATATTCCAATTCCAAGAAAAAATATTTTATATAGTGCCTTTCTCATCATTCGTTTTCTTTTTGCAATTTTTATTTTGTTCAGTTCATTATTATATTTTACCTCCGCTCAGTTGTTTCATATTTCTTTCTACTTACATCTTACATTTACGAACCAAAAAAGAATCTTCAAACATATGGGTCTGTGCACCGGCAAGCCCCCTTCAGGGGGTTGGGGGCTCAATTATTTACTTTACTCGATTTACCTTCTTCTTCGATAACCAAGTTCAGCTTTGCCTGTGCTTCAGTTTTAAATTCCGCATTGATCGTATTGTCAACAATACTCTGGAATGTGGCTTTGGCATTGAAATAATCTTTTTGCTTAAAATAAATATCACCAAGCAGAATGTATGATTTAGTAACCCAGTAATCATACGAACCGGATTTATTGATGGTTTCAAATGCCGCTTTTTCTGCCTCAGACAGTTTATTTACCTGGAACCAGCAATTTGCAATTTCGTACCGAGCCTCTGCCGCCAAAGCCGCTTTATTCATCTGTACTACCAACTTGAAATTGGTTATTGCCAGATCATACTGACCGTTTACTTCATAAGACTTTGCAATAGCCATATTGGCTAATGTCCTGTCATCGGCGCTTGCGCCTTTAGCTGCCGACAACTCTTTGGCATTTTCCAGAGTTTCTGTCCATTTTTGCAACTGGTACTGGCTGCGTAATAAACCACGCATCGCTTCTAGCTTGTTTTCCTGACTGACTGCAATTTGTTTCAACTGGGTATAATAAGTTTCTGCTTTGGTGTAGTTCTTTAATTCAAAGAAACAGATCCTGGCTGCTGTCAGCACAGCTCTTTCGGCATATTTGTTTGGCGCATCTGCTGCAACAGATTCATAACCTGCCAGAGCATTGTTCCAGTCTTTCTTTGAATTATAAATTTCAGCACGGTTAAAATTTGCATCCAGCGCATAAGCTCCATCGGGGAATTTCTGTAAATAATTATTGAACCCGGCCAGTGCCGCATTTATATTTTGATCATCATATTGCTTTTCCGCAGCAGCATAGGTCAGCGAATCTTCCGTATTTATACTCAGCGGACGTCCTGCATGACGCATAAAGTCCGCATATTCGTCGGGCTTGCCCTCTTCAATGTAAATTGCTTTTACGTTATCCAGTGCATCTTCAGTTTCAGGTGAATTGGGGTATTGATCAACCAATACTCTGAATTGCTTCAGTGCATCAGCATTGTTGTTGATATTATAATAAGCGATACCCATCTTCAGGTAGGCTTGCGGCTTCATGCTTTCATTGCCAGTGCCTTTGATCACAGTACTTAAATAAGGTATTGCATCACGGAATTTTTCATCACTCATATAGGTATTGGCGACCTCCATATTCGCATCCTTTACCAATGATGAGTTGGGGAATTTGCGGGCCATAGTATTCAACAACGCAATCTTTTCGTTAGAGCTTTTAACTCCGGCCAGCATTGCATTTTGAAACGTGGCATAATCTTCAGCCGGCCATGAAAACTTTATCACATTATCATACATTGTTTTTGCCCTGATAAAATCTTTCATCATAAAATAATTATCCGCTGTGCGGATATAGGCATCCTGGGTAAATGCATCGGAATTCAAAGCCGGGTTTCGGCCAAGAGGTTCAAAATAAGTAAGGGAGACAGGATAATTTTCTTTTCGCAGGTAAGCATATCCAAGGTTGTACTTAGCATTTATTGAGTTGGCCTCACCGCCTGATGGTGAACCGGCACTTACATAGGCCTGGTAATATTTAATGGCTGTATCGAGTTTATTATTACGATAACCTATCTCACCTTTCCAGAAATACACAAAGGGAAGCACAGAACCATTGTTCGGATCATACTGGGCTTTTGTTAATAAAGCATCGGCATCATTCAGCCGGCCGTCATTGATGAGTTCAGTGGCACGGCCATATAATATTTTTGGATATAATCTTTTTGCATTTTCTGATGGCTTTGTAATGCTTTCAAGAAGCGCCTGCGCATCTTTATAATTATTCGTGTTCGCCAAAACATCTACCAGCAGGTCTTTTGCTTCGGCATCGTAATTGGAATTGGGATATTCATTCAGGAAAGATTGAAGGCTATTCAAGGCTTCATCCTGGTAGCCCAGCTCGTATGAAAGCTTTGCATACTGAAATTTAGAAATCTCTTTTTGCCTGGGATTGCTGTTGTTGGAGGCGCCAAATAAAAATGCATTTCTCGCATTGGCTTTTTGACCTGTTTTCAAATAGGCATCTCCCAGCAAATACATGGCATGCTGGCTCAGGGAATCATCTTTGCCGCTCAATTGTTTAAATCCTTCAATAGCCTTCGCAAGTTGATTGGCCTGATAATAACAGTAAGACAATTCATACAGATCCTCTCGTCGTACTTTTTTGGAACGGTTCACATAATCTTCGAGGTAAGGCAATGCTTTTGCATATTCCTTTTTTTCAAAATATGCATGACCGATCAGTTGTTTTAATTCCAGGTCATAATATTGCGTATTACCGGTCTTTAATTTATTCTGAACATAGTTAATTGCTTCGTCTTTTTTCCCCTGTATATAATATATCTGCGCAATGTAATAGGGAACAACCGTCTCATAGTTTTTTTCATTCTCCACGATCCTGAAACTTTGTAATGCTTCGCCGTACTGCTTGTCACGAAACGCAAGAAACCCATAATAATAATTTGCGTCAATATAGTTTGGATCTTTCTTTATCGTTCGGATACTGTTGAACAGGTTTTTTGCCTGGGCAAACCTCTGCAGGTTGAAATAAGCATACCCCTGGTGAAATTTCATGTCGGCTATCTCCCGGTTGCTGAGATTACTGATGTTCGTTTGTTCATATCGCTGGGCAGCATCAGCAAATTTTTCCAGCCGGAAATAATATTCTGCGAGGTGAAAATTCATCATTTGCACTCTTGCGTTGTTCTTTTCTATGTCAATATATTCCTGTGCCTGTTCTTCGGCCCGGCCTTCATTTTGTTTTAATGCGCAAACAGTAGTATAATAAC
>JAHEZF010000307.1 GCA_023251215.1 Sphingobacteriales bacterium
CAGCAATGGTGATAATAAAAATGGTAAAGAAAATTCCATCCAGTTTGTCGGGATACAAGTATTTATTGAACACCACGAAATTGATATTCACACTATTTAATATCAATTCAATCGCCATCAGCATGGTGATCATATTGCGGCGGGTGAACAACCCATACATGCCGATAAAGAAAAGCGCTGTACTCACAAACAAAATATGGCTTATCGGAATTGAGTTCATTTTTCTTCGGGTTTTGATTTCATTGCAATCACAATGCATCCCACCATCGCTGCCAATAATAAAATACTCACGGCTTCAAATGGTAACGCATAACCGTTCTCACCGGTACTCAGCATCTGGTTGCCGATGCGTGCCACACTCATATCAAATTTTCCATCGCCTGCTTTGAAATTATTCTGATTGATCAGTAAATAAGTGAATACAAATCCGAATACCACAGCCAGCGCTGATGCAATTGTTCTTGTCAAGGGAGCTTTTGGCATTTCCTTGCCGGATTGTTGTGTGAGAAAAATGGAAAAAATGATCAGCACCACGATCCCGCCTACATACAATACGATCTGTACCGCTGCAATAAATTCAACTTCTAACCAAAAGTATAAACCCGAAATGCCAATAAGTGAAAACAATAACCAGATGGCTGAACGAAAAATTTTTCTTGTAGTTACAGAAAGAATTCCTGTGCCCAGTACAAAGGCTGATAAAACGTAAAATATGATGGCCGATGCATTCATTACTCAACCCCCTCCCTGATCTTGGACCCCGGTTTATTTAAGATTTTTGTCAGCTTGCTCCGGTCGGTTACGCTATGCTCAAAAGTTTGATCCATTTTGATCGCAGCAGTTGGGCAGGCTTCAATACAGAGATTGCAAAAAGTGCACAATTGAAGATGATATACAAAAGTGTCCAATGCTTTTTTCTTTTTGCCATCCGGCATTACATCATATTTAGTAATGATCTTGATAGTGGCGTTGGGACAGGCAAGTTCGCAGGCGGTGCAGCCGGTGCAGGCATGTTCGTTATTCTCATCATGGATCATCACTACCTCGCCGCGGAAACGTTCTGGCAGATGAAGTGTTTCTTTGTTGTCAGGATATTGCTGTGTGATCTTTTCTTTCTTGTGATGCGTGGCATAATACCCGGTCAGCTTCATGCCGGTAAGCAATGACTTCATTGCCCCAAAAACATCTTTTATATATTTTGATATAAAACTCATTTTTCAAAAATTAAAAATACCATTTCATAATGGCTATTAAAGTAACCAGTAATAAATTGATCATGCTGATGGGCAATAAATATTTCCATTCCAGGTTCAGCAACTGGTCAATCCGCATCCGCGGAAATGTCCAGCGAAACCACATGATCACGAAAATCAGGAAAAATGTTTTTCCGAAAAACCATATTGATGATGGAATATAATCCATCACTTCATTGAATTTTGTCCCGGTGCCAAAATGCAATGGCATCCATCCGCCTAAGAAAAGAGTGGCGCCGATGGCACATACTACAAATATGTTTACATACTCTGCCAAAAAGAACAAAGCGAATTTCATTCCTGAATATTCGGTATGAAAACCTGCGGTCAATTCAGATTCAGCTTCTGCAAGATCAAAAGGAGCCCTGTTTGTTTCTGCTGTAACAGCGATAATAAAAATCACAAATGCGATCCAGACAGGAAGATGCCCTTTGAATATCCACCAGCCGTCTTGTTGTGAAGCAATGATGTCAGACACTCTCAGGCTTCCGGCCAATACCACGATAGAGATGACGGAAAGCCCGGCTGATAATTCATAACTCACGATTTGTGCACCGCTTCTCATGGCGCCAAGCAATGAATATTTATTATTGCTGGCCCAGCCCGCCATCAATATTCCTATTACAGAAACAGAAGAGATAGCAATGAAAAAGAACACACCAATATTGATATCCCATATCTGGAATCCTTTGGCGAACATCAGCGGCGCTAATATTACCATCGCAACGATCATCACAATAAAAGGCGCCAGGTTGAAAAGTAATTTGTCCGCTCCTGTTGGTGTCATTCCTTCTTTCACAATAAGTTTTACTGTATCCGCCACCGTCTGGAACATTCCTTTTGGCCCCACCCTGTTCGGACCAAGGCGCAACTGCATCCATGCTGATACTTTTCTTTCCATCAGTATCAGCACCAGGCCAAGAACAGAAAACAATCCGATCACCAATACGCCAATGATCGTAAACTCGATCAGCAACGCAATAGTTGGATTGAATGTATTGTACAACCAGTCGTGAATGTTATTTGTTATATTTTCAAAACTCAAGCCCATCCCAATGTCATTTAATTTGAACCTTTATCAAATTCGCCTTCCCAAAGGGAAGGAGTAAAATGTTTTACAACAGCAACAAAATACATATCAAAAAAATCAATTGTTATTTACTTTCAATTGTTATAAACTGTTTCAATCTTTTAGCCCCGGTGTTAGCAAACCCTCTCTTCAGGAGGGCTTGGGTGGGCTTCTTATCTGTCAATATCAGGTATCACCAAGTCCAGTGTTCCCATAATTGCTACCAGGTCGCCAATCTTTTGTCCTCTTGCCATATGATCCAATGCCGACAAATTGGAAAATCCCGGCGAACGGAATTTAATTCTATATGGCGTAGTGCCCCCTTCAGCTACAATATAAACTCCAAACTCTCCACGGGCTGTTTCAACCCTCGAATAATATTCTCCTTTAGGTAATTTCAATACGGCTTTTGTTTTTGCCTGAAAATCTCCTTCGGGTATATTATCAATCAATTGTTCGACGATGGATAAAGATTGTCTCATTTCTTTCATCCGAACAAGATAACGGGCATAAGAATCACATCCGGTTTCAATGATCTCTTCAAACTGCAGCCC
>JAHEZF010000308.1 GCA_023251215.1 Sphingobacteriales bacterium
AATTCAGCAGCAGTTCAAAACTTATACAGGCAAGAGCTTATAAACTGCTGGGAGATGCCAATGCTGACCTGGGAAAAAATAAAGAGGCGCTGGATTATTATAAAAAAGCAGCTCATCATTTTGAAAAAGACGAGGGCAATTCTTCTGAATATTTATTTATGGCGGCTTACCTGGCTGACCGTGTGATGAAAGATCAGAAAGAAGCAATTGCCTTATATAAAGAGTTAAAACAGAAATATCCCAAAACCCAAAAAGGTTTTGAAGCGGATAATTTTCTGGCTCAATTGGGGATTTATAGTACAGAGAATTGATGCCCTTATCTCCTTAAGTAAGAAAAATAATCATGTTAATAATTGATCTGACCCGTTGGCCGATTTAAACCATTTGAAAATCAAATGATCTTTTTCATACTATGTGTTTTCTATGTTTCTTCCCGATAACTATCGGGAGTGCCTATGTGGTAAAAATAATCTCACCACATAGAAACATAGGCACATAGTTTTCACATAGACAGGTCTCAGATTCAATTGCACAACGGGTTGACCTGATATTTTATAACCTTAGTAAACACATCGCTAAAAGCGGAATAGTGACGGCTTTGAATGTTCAGATTTTCATACCATGTTTTGTTGATCAGCTTTACCCGGATACAGCTTTTAATATGATCAAAGTGCTGGAAAGAACGGGTTGCAGAGTTACATATAACAATTCACAAACCTGCTGTGGCCAGCCGGCTTTTAATGCAGGATTCTGGGATGAAGCCAAACCGGTTTGCAGCAAATTCATTAATGATTTCCGGGGAGGTGATTATATCGTGGCACCCAGTGCAAGCTGTGTGGGTTTTGTACGCAATTATTATGGTAAGCTTTTTGAGAATTCATCGTTGCATCATGAAGTGGCCGACATTGGAAAAAGAATATTTGAATTTTCGGAATTCCTGGTGCAGGTATTGAAAGTAGAAAATATAGGCGCCATATTGAATGGCAAAGCCACTTATCACGACTCCTGCGCCGGGCTAAGAGAATGCAAAATAAAAAAAGAGCCGCGGCAATTATTATCGCATGTTAAAGGACTTGAACTGGCAGAGATGAATGATGTGGAAACATGCTGCGGTTTCGGTGGCACTTTTGCTGTAAAGTTTGAAGCGATTTCAATTGCTATGGGAGAACAAAAAGTAGAGAATGCGTTGGCAACCGGCGCTGAATATCTTATATCTACAGATCATTCCTGCCTGATGCATTTAGAAGGTTATATCAATCATAAAGGATATAATTTAAAAACGCTTCATTTGGCAGATGTGCTGGCTTCTGGTTACTAGTTACCGGTCACTGGTTATTACAGTAGTAAGCTTACAATTATTTACGAAACCAGCAACAAGAAACTACAATCCCGAAAAATAATCGTATCCTCTTTCTGCCCAAAAATCCCCCGGCTTTTTATTATCAAAGAACATCGTGCCGATCCTTTTTAAATGTTTGATCCCATATTTAACCGGGATAATGAGCCGCAAAGGATAGCCCTGGTCAAGGGGAAGAGGTTTCCCATTCATTTCATAACAAAGAATGGTTTGCGGATGCATGGCGCTGGGCATGTCAATACCTACATAATATCCTTTGTCGGGTGTAACCAGTCCCATATATTTCATTGATGTTTCCTGGTTTAATCCATAGGCTTTTACAAAATCCGAGAATTTCACTCCGCCCCAATGTGTGATTTGGTTCCAGCCTTCGATGCATTTAAAATTAAAAACAATATCAGTCTTTGGAAGTTTTTTAATGTCATCCAATGTTAATGCCAGTGTATCACCATTCTTACGGATGACGTTCAATCTCCAGTTGGCAGAGTCCAGTGGGGTTCTCAATCCATCTCTTCCATTCACCCTCACATTTTTTACTGCTTCTGACAATGGATATTCTTTAGCAAGATGATTATCGGACAACAAAGCGCTGAATATTTTTTCATTTGTATTCAGTACCGCCCTTAGCTGCGGCCTTGCGCCATCGGCATCAGCCCGCTGATGACGCAGCCATTTCCAACCCCAGAAGCCGGCGCCCATCAGGACAAAAAAGAAAAAGAAAGAGACAATTGTTTTCTTCACAATAAGCTGGTCAATATTCAGCTTTGTCCGTAAGGACTCCTTTGGAGAATTTTTAGTGAAAATATTTTTAAAAATGTTGGCCATAGCAATTTTATTTTACAGGTTTTCAGTTTGAAGTTCCTGATCGTCCCCGCTGGTCTGTAAGGGTTCTTCAGGAGATTCAGCTATGATCCCGGGAGCAGGTATCTCATCTTTTATCCTCTTTACTTCAAACCCGGTTATCATTGCCTGGAAATTATTCCAACCTGCAATGATAACCTGGATGACATGCACAAGGAAAAATAATACATAACCGATAGTAAGTGCAAAATGAATGATGCGGGCCATTTTGTAGCCGCCGAACACAGCGCAAAGCCAACCCAGTTGAACAGGTTTATAAATGGCCAGCCCCGTTAATATAGAACCAATACCCATCACAATAATTGCTGAATAAGCGATGCGTTGAGCCGCATTATATTTTCCCTGTGGCGGTTTGGTCTTCCGGATATGAAGATCATGCAACAGCACCAGCCAGGCTTCTTTAAATGAACGGCGGTTGGGAACTAAGTATCTCCATTCACCAGATATGATTGTGTAAAGAATATAAGCAAGTCCATTTAAAAAAAACAACCACATAAAAAAGAAATGATAAGCCATGCCTTCAGCCAGGTGTTGTTTCAAGTTCAAGGTTTGATAAAAAGATTCTGGAAAAAATTTAATAAGCGTTTTATCGCCAAAGCCGATCTTATACACATCATTGGCCCAGTAAATTAGTAATCCGCTCCAGATCATA
>JAHEZF010000059.1 GCA_023251215.1 Sphingobacteriales bacterium
TCCCGGCCACCGGTAAAAATATCATTACCCTTGGCAAGTAGTTGCAACACTTGTTCGTAAGGAGTAAAACCCAAGCCTAATAAAATACTTTCATCACGATAGTACGGACTTATATAATCCTGCGGTTGTAACTGAAATGCCGTGGCTAATTGGATCGCCTCATGACCCCGTGACGTTGAATGAACATATTTGCAAATTTGACGGTTAGCATCATAGGTTTCGGCCATTATTTTTACCTGGCTCATCAGCTGGTAAGCTTTCAGCAATATTGATGTATCAATCATTTTATGATAAACAATGAAAGCAGCAAATTTAAGGGAAAAGCCTCTCCAACCTCTCTGAAAGGGAGGCTACCGAAGAATCTGAAAAATGAAATTGCCTGAAAAAAAATCTGCGATAAGCTGGTCTTGTGTTTGGCTAAGCCCCTCCTTCGGAGGGGTTTGGGGAGGCTTCTATTTAACCTCCAGTGTAAACATACTGTCATCCTCAACAAATGCTTCCAGTTCATCACCCACTACCACTTCTCCTACTCCTGCCGGTGTGCCTGTGAAAATCACATCGCCGATATTGACAGAAAAATAATTGGAAATGTAGGCTACTATTTTATCGAAGTTGTGGATCATGTCCGATGAATTGCCCTGCTGCGCCAGTTCTTTATTTTTATACAAACAAAAGTTGATATCTTTTTTGTTTTTGATGTTGGAAAAGGGAACCCATTTCCCGATCACAGCTGAATTATCCCACGCCTTTGCTTTTTCCCAGGGCAATCCTTTTACTTTTAATTCGTTCTGAATATCTCTTGCCGTAAAATCAATTCCTGCCGTAACTGCATCATAATATTTACTGGCAAATTTCTCCTGAATGTATTTACCGTTTTTACTGATGCGCAATACGAGTTCACATTCATAATGGAGTTCGTTGGTAAATTCAGGATAATAAAAAGGAGTATGCGGTTGCAACATGGCGCTTTTAGGCTTCATGAAGATCACCGGTTCTTCAGGAACCTCGTTACCCATTTCTTTGGCATGTGCTGCATAGTTACGGCCTACACAAAAAATCTTCATAAACAGGTGGCGTTTTTGTTAAATACATCGGATACATTACTCACAGGGCTGTTGATCCCATATATTCAGGCAATCAATATGTCTATTGGATTTCAGTCCCGGTAGCTATCGGGATGGTGGGTCAGAAATGCTAAAGTAAGTAATCAATCTGACTTATCACAAAGAAAACTCCTGATTATTTACCTGGTTCATAGCGATTGTAATACCCTGCACGGCAAAGCTTTCAATTACATCTACTGCTTTATCAATCTTCAGTTTTACAAGTACTTCTTCTTCTGTTTTCCATTTTCCCAATACAAAATCAGACTGGTGACCCTTAGGATAATCATTGCCAATTCCAAACCGGAGCCTGGGATAATCTTTGGTACCCAATACTTCCTGAAGGCTCTTCAGCCCATTATGGCCTGCATTGCTGCCACCCGGTCTAAGCCGCAACTTATTCAATGGAAGTGCAACTTCATCCACAATTACGAGTACATTTTCCAGTAAAACTTTTTCTTTATCCATCCAGTACTTTACAGCCTTGCCGCTAAGATTCATATAAGTGGAAGGGCAAATGCAAATGAAAATTTTACCCTTCCATTTTATTTCTGATACATAAGCTAATCTGTCAACCCGGAACCTGCCTTCATGTTTCAAAACAAATGCATTCACTACATCAAAGCCGATATTGTGCCTTGTATGTGCATATTCGTTGCCCGGATTTCCAAGACCTGCTATCAGAAATTTCATATTGAAAACATCAGTATCCCAAATATCGGTCTAACAAAATAAAAAACCCGCATCTTTTGAAACGGGTTTTTGAATATCAGTTTTAAAAAGTTTATTTCTTCCCTTTTCCCTTTCCTTTTTCTTTCCCTTTTTCTTTTTCCTTCTCCGCAGGTGCAGGTGCTGCAACTGCTGCCGGAGTTGCTCCGGCAGGGGCAGCAGTACCGGGTGGAGTACCAGGAGCAGCACCTGGCAAAGCACCAGGTGTAATAACAGTTCCTGCAGGTGTTAAAACTTCTTCCTGTTTCAGTTGTCTTGTCAGGGATACTGAAGCAACGGGGATACGTGGCGAATTCAATATTTCGTAATGTTCCACTTTTACATCTTCTACCCGGATATTGCCATTGAGCTCAAGGTTATCTACATTCACATCAATGTGTTCTTTCAGGTATTTGGGTAAGGTCTTTACTTTCAGTGATTTCATTTTGATGATGAGATTACCTCCGTCTTTAACCCCTTTCGGAACTCCTGCAAATTTCAGGGGAATGTTGGCGATCACTTTTTTGTCTTCAACTAATTCCAGCAGATCAATATGAATCAGTTTATCGTCTACTTTGTCAAACTGCAGCTCTTTTAAAATGCATTGATAGCTTTTGCCATCCAGCTTTACTTCTGCCTGTTGAAAATCGGGTGTGTACACCAGTGATCTGAAAGCCGCAGCAGGAGCCTGAAAATTGACTTCCTGCGCACCCCCATAAATTACACCGGGCACCAGTTCCCGAGAGCGAAGTTGGCGGGTGGCTCGTTTGCCAAATTCGGTCCTCAGTTGGCCTTCGATCGTAATTGTTTTCATTGTTTATATTATTTATTTACTTATCCCTTCTCTGCGAATGAATGAATAAACTTGTGATGCTCTTATTCTCAAACGCATTGCGTATTGCTACTGCAAAAAGTTCAGCTACCGAGATCACTTTTATCTTTGAACTTTCTTTATTAACCGGAATAGTGTCGCATACAACCAATTCTTCAAGTACACTATTTTCTATATTCTCATACGCCTTACCACTCAGCACGGGGTGAGTTATCAGGGCCATCACACTCCTTGCGCCTTTTTCTTTTAAAAGACCTGCACTTTTTGCCAGCGTACTTCCGGTATCGCAAATATCATCAATGATCACTACGTCCCTGTCGGTCACATCACCTATCACGACCATGCTGGCAATTTCATTGGCTCTTTTGCGGTGTTTGTCACAGACCACCATTTCTGCATTGAAATAACTGGCTATTTCCCTGATGCGGTTGGTAGCTCCTACATCGGGGGCGGCAAAGGTAAGGTTTTCCAGTTTCTGGTTTTCTATGTAAGGGATAAAAACTGCGTTGCTGTCCAGGTGGTCAACCGGTATATCAAAATAGCCCTGAATCTGGGGTGCATGAAGATCCATGGTGATGATCCTGTCCGCTCCTGCGGCTACCAGCATATTGGCCACCAGTTTGCTGCCAATAGCTACCCGGGGTCGGTCTTTCCGGTCCTGGCGGGCATAACCATAATATGGAATTACTGCAATTACTTTTTCGGCAGATGCTCTGCGGGCTGCGTCTATCATCAACAGCAGTTCCATCAGGTTTTCGGCCGGGGAAAATGTGCTTTGTACCAGGAAAACATAATCACCCCTTACACTTTCCATAAAACTGGGAGAAATTTCACCGTCACTAAAACGTTGAATATTGACTTTGCCCAGTTGAGTACCATATCTTTTACAGATCTGTTCGGCCAGTAATTGTGAGCCGGTGCCGGCGAAAATTTTTGCAGATTGCATGGCTGAAAATATGTCCCAAAAGGATTCCTTTGGAGTGGCGAAGATACTGATTCACCCATCTCAGTTGCAAAAAATATTCCCGGTCTGCTTGTATTAGCGCAACACTATTGCTGTGTTGGAAGAAGCTGAAGTAATCTCTTTTTCAACAGGAATTTTTTGCTCTTTTACCATCTTTGCACTGTTCATATTACAACTATAAAAAAGGGAAGAACAGATAAAGATGGAAAATAATAGAGCCACAATGTAAACGCCGGCAAAAAAAAGGATCGGGTGTAATGCACCCATGGGTGTAAAGGTCTTAGTTTTCATAAGTCCAGATTTTGTGTTTTTTTAATGGGTGGATCCTTGTTCAGGCGGCTTGATATTCAATACTACCAAAGTTGTATTGATAAGGATAAAATTATTGGCTAAATTGGTTGTATGCAAGAGCACAAGTACTCAATTAAGCAATGGGCAAAAGACGACCGGCCCCGGGAAAAATTACTACTCATCGGCGCAGAAAATCTTAGCGACTCAGAACTGATCGCCATTCTTATTCATCATGGAAGCAAAGAAAAAACGGCAGTTGACCTGGCCAAAGAGATTTTAAAACTCGGAAAAGATAATTTAGGTGAACTGGGAAAACTTTCCATAAAAGAACTGATGAAAATAAAAGGCATTGGCGAAACTAAAGCGGTTACCATTGCCGCTGCACTGGAACTGGGAAGAAGAAGACAGTCTTCTGCATCACTGGAAAAGGCTGTTGTAAATACCAGCGCCGATATTGCAGATTACGTTCAGGTCAAATTAAAAGATTATCGCCATGAAGTTTTTGCAGTACTCTTTCTGAACCGTGCCAACAAGATCAATCATTTTAAAATAGTAAGTGAAGGTGGCATTACCGGTACAGTAGCCGATCCAAGAATTATTCTTAAGAAAGCATTGGAAGAAGATGCGGTCAGCATCATACTTTGTCATAATCATCCTTCGGGCAGTTTAAAGCCCAGTCGTGCTGATGAGGAACTTACCCAAAAAATAAAAGAAGCAGCCCGTTTTCTCGACATCAATGTCCTTGACCATATTATTGTAAGCGACAGTGGGTATTATAGTTTTGCGGATGAAGGGTTGTTGTGATTTAATATTTTCAATTGAATATTGAATATTTCATTTCATATCGAAGCGGTTTTGGTGGTAATGAAAGAAACCAAATATTCAATCACCAATATTCAATATTAAATATATCAGGCCTGCGCTGTCGGTCCTCCAAAATTCATAGGCAATTGAATTTCTTCAAGGTCTTTAATGGCGCCATTCACAGATTCGTATTTGCCAATGTTTTCCGTGATGGCTCTCATCAGGCGTTTGGCATGCTGCGGGGTAAGTATGATCCTTGACTTTACTTTGCTTTTGGGTGTGCCCGGCATTACATTCACAAAGTCAATAACAAACTCAGCATGAGAATGGGTAATAATGGCGAGGTTAGCATAAGAACCTTCGGCCACTTCTTCTGATATCTCTATGTTAAGTTGATTGGGCGGGGGTTGCTGGTCAGCCATAAATAAGAATTGATTTAATTATTCAGGTAATTGAATATTTTTCTTAGTGCATCTTCCGGGTTCACGGTAAATGCATCGTTATCCGCTACTGGTGAAAGATCTTTAATGTTTTTAAACTCTTTTATCACACTGCCTGCATTGGGCTTCAGTTTCTTTACAACTTTGCTTTCGGTATCGGTATAAAAATATTCATATCCAAGATCAAACTGCCGGAGTTCTGATTGAATATAATTACTGGAAACATAGCCGAGATCAGATTTATACCTTTTATATACACTGAACCGTTTACCGGTATATATTTCTTCGTAATAACATTTATCAGCCGAGCCCAGCACTGATCCATACACAAACTTCAAAGGATTGATTATTCCCAGGCTTATGTCCTGTTGAATAATAAAAGAATCTATTGTACCCGGCTCTTTACCAATGGTTTATCGGGATTGGAACTGGAATAGAATTCCAGTTCCTGGTTGTAGGTATTGTAGCTGATAAAAATATTCCAGGCTTTTTCTTCTTTGGAAAAGACATCACCCTTATGATGCTCTCCAAAAAGAAACTGCGTTCCAATTACTTTATACGGGCCTATCAGTTTATAAACCCTGTCACCTATTTGTTGCTGAATAAGTTTATTATGATTCAATGCCGGGTCAGTCCATCCCCGGCTATCGGGTTGCCTGCTTACCATTGCCCCGGAATTTGCTGATAGGGCAACCGGCACATTTGAAGATGCCTGGGCCCAGGAACAATTACTAATTGTTATAAACAAACAAACAGTTACAGTAAAGCGGAAAAATAAATTCATAATAATAAGTTTAGGAATATCAAAATTAACGAACCTTATTCATAGTCAGAGGAGTAATAAAAAGGATACCGTTTTTACAATTTTTCTCTTGGTAAAATCAGAAAAATAATACCCGAAGGTTTCAATAATTACATAAAATAGGAGAAAACTCCATAACGTAATCATTTCCGCAAACCACCGAAGCACACCAGTCATACCATTGACTGGTAGATGGCCCCAGGTTAAAACACCATATAATTTTGGAACCTCTTTTTAATTTGACAGCGCTGCCTGAAGGGATAGAACTAAAATCAAAATGAAAATTCAGGCAGGTTGTAGGTTCGTAAATTTTAATAGCGTTTGCTTCTCCTGGTCCTGTTGGCTCCAATTGGCAAAGTTCTTTATCTGAATGCACATCAACCTTATTCAGTATATTATTGGATGATAAATTAAGAACATGAATTTTTAGGCATGCGGGTTTTCCTTTACAGCCCATTATTAGAAATGCTATAAAACCCGGAATTAAATACTTTCTTAGCATAGTTATCCTCTTTTATGAGAATGCTCTCATATATTATTAAAAAAAGGATTGCATAAATGCAATCCTTTTTTAAATAAAATCAGAAAAAATTTATCTGGGTCCTGTCCGGATGAATGTATCAATCCATGCCCTGCTGGTACCTAATACAAAAGTGCCTCCGGGGCCTAAATTATATCCAAATGACAGATAAAATATCTTAGCTGCCGGATCCCACCTGTTGGTTAAAATCGTTCCAGGAGGATATTGACTTATGGCATCATAGACTATGGTGCCGCCAACAGCGGTATTTACAGCTGTAGCTGCATTGGTACTGGGATTAACATTGATGGAAAGCTCCTGTGCAGCAAAACAACATGCCGGCTGTCCATTCACGGTAAGTGGTGTATTGTAACCACCTACCAGGGGCCAATATAACCTTACGGAATTGGGCCCGGAAGTTTGTAATTCAACAAACAACAGATGCGGACTGAAGGCCGGATCGTTTGCAGGATGATAAAAACGGCCTCTCATATTATATTTTCCGTCGTATTGATTTTTAACAGAAAAAATGATCAGCAGGTTCTTGAGATTCTCTGCAATTTTTAAATTTCCATCCACGGCGGTAATGGTAAGGGCCACTGCATAAGAAAGGTTCGAATTCAAACCAGTGGTATTACCTACACTGATTGGAACTAAAACATTTACTCCACCTGCAGGGATGGTCAGGGACAAGGGTAAAGTGTAACCGGCAGTCGGCATTACCTGAACAGTGGTTCCGTTAGCAGTATTATATGCTGTTATCAGTGCATTGTTGATGGAAAGAGTAACATGAATATCTGCTGCCGCTGCAGGCCCTGCGTACAGGTTCACTTGTACTATGCCATTCACAGATTGTGTGCTGGTTGTTACATCAAGACCGTAACCCACCTTAGTAGTAGCGCCTAATGCAAAACCTACACCCGGAGGTTGTGAATCAGGATCGTTGATACCATACTGATGGTTGTCAAAGCCCTTGTCTTTCAAACAGCCGGTAAATACAATTACCAAGGCTGTGAAGAGCGCAGAAGCTAAAATTATTTTTTTCATATTTCTGATTTTATTGGTGTGACAAAATTTTTATTAATTAAGATCCCAGAAAACACGGCTGGTAAACTGGTTAACAACAGTCACATTCCCAGCATTATAATTATATTCTGACTGCGGATAATGGTAACGTACCGGAATAACAGTTGATGTATTCTGCGGAGCCACTGAAATAGGAGGACCGGGATCATAGCCGCCGCCTTCGCCATAAACAAAGTGGGTAGTTGAAGCGCCGGCTTTGGTAGCCACTTCAGTATAAGGCACCCTCCTGTAATCGGTCCATGTTTCAAATGGAGCAATGCCATTCATGGCAAACCATTTTTGTTGTAGAATAGTGAACAAGCCACCAACAGGAAGTCCGGCACCCTGGGCTACCCCATTATAATCCACATCCGGATAACTGGCATTATTAGCAATATAAGTAGCTGCTGCAGTTGCAGGATTGGTTACTCCCAGGTAGGTCATGTTTTCAATAATGCCACTTGTCATTAATGCCTGTGCAGTAGGCCCTGAAGTAATAATGCCTCTGAACCTTGCTTCTGACTGCAGGAAAAAGCTTTCAGCAGCGCTCATGATACATTGTGGAGCAGTATTGGTTTTATAAATACCTGGCCCGATACCGGCAAGAATTGGCGAAGCATTAACTGTTACAGGTGGTAAACCATAGGCAACACCAATTAAACCGCCTGATCCTGCTTCGTATGTACGACCTTGTGACCTGCGTGGGTCGCCATCAAATGCATAGTAATCAATACCCCATTTAT
>JAHEZF010000309.1 GCA_023251215.1 Sphingobacteriales bacterium
TATTGTCTTCAGATACAATAGTGCCGGTGATCGTTCTTTCCTGTGCCAGTAGTGTTGTTGGCAGGAGAAGTAGCATCAGCGATAATGTGAAGATCAATTGGAAAAATTTTCTCATAACTGTTTTTTTTAGTATATTAATAAATAAGCAGTTCCAAAATTATTACAAAACTTCAATTCCGGCATCCACATAAGGTTTTAGTACAGGATCATCAGCCGGTAATTCGGTTATCAGCATATCGATTTCATCGAGGCCACAAACCACGATCGGCTGAACAGAATTAATTTTTTCGGCTATTGTAAGACATACTACCTTTTTAGAAGACTCTATCATAGCCTTCTTTAGCTGCACCACATCCCAATCATTGTCTGTAATGCCATGTTCGGTATCAATAGCATTAGTGCCTAAAAAGCAAATATCCACTTTCATCTGTTTTATCTTGGCTATAGCCTCAGTGCCAATGGTGATCTTAGAATTTTTTGAAATTTTATCTCCAATCAGGATCACTTCAATATTTGGGTGATGCATATATTCCAATATGGCAGGTATGCTGCCCGAAATAAAAGTAGCTTTTAATTGTGGGGGGAGTGACCTTGCCAATTCAATAATAGTCGTACCACCGCTGGTTAAAACAAACATTCCATCACTGATAAGGCCTACGGCTTTTTGTGCAATACTTTTCTTTTGACTTTGAGAGTAAACTCCATTGATAGGGAAATATACCTGGTTAAATGAATGAGAAAGGGCGCCACCATGCACTTTAATAACTTTACCTTCTTCCGCCAGTTCATACAGGTCACGACGAATTGTATCTTCCGACACGTTAATTTCTGTGCATAGTGAGGAAGAAAGGACCTTGTTATGCAGGTTTACCTGGTGAAGTATGTAAGCCTGCCTTTCCTTTTTAAGCATTCGTCAGTTTTAGTTGGACTAAAATAAACTAAATTCCTGCAAATAAACGCAGAAAACCGAAAAAATTTGCAAATAGGGAAAAGCTGTGGAAAAAGGGGCCTCCTCATACCTTCTGAAGGAGGGGCTTTGCATCAACATAAATCACATTGCTGAATGTTCAATACTTCAATGATTTTTTTTACAATAAAGTAACCTTTGATTAAACAATGACTTTTCAAAAAGCAGGGTTGTGCGAAGATGGTCCCGACGTAAAGTCGGGATCGGGATGGGGCTTTATTTCCCAAAAGTAAATCTGGCGGTAAAACCAATGGCTGCCGGTTCAAAATTGATGTCGCTTACAATATTTAATTCGGGCTTCCAGTCCAGGGAAATATTCAATGGGACATTGCTGAATTTATAATCGAGACCCAACACACCCATTGCCCCAAAGTTAGGATCAACTTCATTTTTTAGATGATTGGGATTGTATGTTTTTACAAAGCCAAGATAAGCGCCTCCGCCATAATAATATTGCAGGCCTGAAGCGGAAAATGGTTTATGCAACTCAGCCAGTGCACCAAATGCCAACGGGTCGCCAAAAGAAAACAAGCCTTCTATGGCTGTAGTTTTATTAATGAACTGTTTTATGGAAATGGAATTATTAACCATTGCGGCGCTGCTGCTGAATCTTACACCCAATGCTGTTTTATAATCCTGGGCAGATGATGTACTGACAAAGAAAAGACCTGCAAAGAGGAAACTGGCGGCAACTATTACTTTTTTATTCATGGCTTATGAATTTTATACCTAAGAACGAAAAATAGTGCCAATAAAAACTAAATAAAATGCAAAAGTGGAGAGAAGGGGTCTGAAGCCCGAAGTCAGAAGTCTGAGGTCGAAACAGGCATTCTGAAGTTCACTGATACATTCAATTATCGGGATGGTTTTTTTATACTTTGTATTTCTGACTTCAGACTTCAGGACTTAACTATGTATTTTTACAACTATGGCTGTTGCAATCATTTTGATCTTCATACTGGGCTATGCTGCCATCGCTTTTGAATATGCTATCCGCATTAATAAAGCAGCAACAGCATTGGTGACCGGAGTGCTGTGCTGGACTGTTTACATGCTTTCTGCCGGTGACAAGGAAGTAGTAGCCGGTCAGCTAACTCACAATTTTGGCGACCTCTCGCAGATATTATTCTTCCTTATGGGTTCTATGGCAATTGTTGAGCTGATTGATGCTCATGATGGATTTGAATTCATCACCCGGCTCATTAAAACAACCAGTAAGCGAAGAGTTTTATGGATCATTGCTTTGCTGTCTTTCTTTTTATCGGCCGTGCTGAATAATCTTACCACTACCATTGTAATGATATCATTGGTAAGGAAATTAATGGCTGATAAGAACGACCGATGGATGTTTGCCGGGTTGATCGTTATTGCAGTCAATGCCGGGGGTGTATGGTCGCCGATAGGTGATGTAACCACCACCATGCTCTGGATAGGCAAGCAAATAACTGCGTCTGATATTATTATAAAACTGATTGTTCCAAGCCTTGTTTGTTTGCTGGTTCCTTTACTAATTGTGCAATCAGCATTCAAAGGCGAAATAAAGAAGCCTGATCAGCCATTTGAACATCCGGGGGCAACACGCAGCACAAAAAAAGAAAGAATTATCGTTTTTATAACGGGAGTTGCAGTATTGATGGCGGTGCCATTATTCAAAACTGTTACGCATTTACCACCCTTCATGGGTATGTTGATGGGTCTTGGTTTGATGTGGATGATAACGGAAACCATTCATAGCGGCAAAGATGATGAGGACAGAAAGAATTTTACAGTGGCTTATGCGCTGCGCAAAATTGATACACCTACTATTTTATTCTTTTTGGGCATCCTGCTGTCTGTTTCGGCGCTGGAAGCAACACAACAATTACAGGCTGTGGCCGGGTGGATGGATAAGAATC
>JAHEZF010000310.1 GCA_023251215.1 Sphingobacteriales bacterium
AATCGGATTACCGTTTGTGCGCCAGGCCGCCAACTGATCGCCGGGACAATGGAATAAATATCATCCGCAATATTACCACCTGTGGATTTAAATTTTCCCTTGTTCCAATCCACATATTCGAGGCGTATGGCGGCATTCAGCACTGCATTTGGAAAACCAAGCATAGGTCTTTTCCAAATTGGCTGCACAAGATCAATAAACCCTCCCCATTGTTTTTCACCAAATTGTTCAGTATATGTATCGGGAATATCTACGTTGACCCATGCCCATTCAGTATTGACGGCCGTTTTTGTTACAGGAATAGTTGTATTGAAATCTATCGCAAAAACATTCAGCCTCCTTTTTTTATCAAGCATCAATCCATCTTCTTTGTACTTATTGTACACTCCTCCCATATAAGAAAGACCCAGCTCGCCGATCCTATTATTTCTCACAGCAATTTTTCCAGTAAGTAAAGGACTTCCATTAAAACTTTCTTCAAAGCGGTTGGGGTTTTCTTTGGTGGCAGGTAAAAAAGTTTTGTTTTCCTCATTGGCGATAATCCGTTCATCAAAACCATTGGTTAGGTAAGCTTCATAAGCAAAAGTCCAGTCCTTGCTGAATTTTTTCCCATACAATCCAAAACCCACATTACTCCAGGTGGCAGGTAATAGCTGAGTTGCAGAAATGGGCCGGTCAACAAATTCCCATTTTGGCCCGTCGTGATTTTGATTAAAAGCGCCGATCGGATTCAATACAACACCGCCACGCAAGTTCAATAACGGATTAAATTCAAAATCAACCGATGCAAATTCAATATTGATTTCTTTTGTACCATCTTCAAATTCTATTTCACTCAAAAATTTTATTCGGTTGGAAATGGATGAAGAAACAAACAACGTTAATCTCCGCATCTGGAATTGGTGGCCCTCACTGATTCCGTTTTCCTGTAAGTATTGATAATTGGCTTCTGCATATCCGCCAAATGCCACAGGTAATTTACCTACCTGCAAAAAAGGCCGGTTGTACACGGCATCCAAATTCATCTGTGGCTGGGAAGTATCTTTTGGCACACGCCGCAGTAATGAGGGGTCAATCTGCGCTATGGTAGTTTCAGTCAACACAAATGTTAAAAGAAGAAGTAAATATTTTTTACTCATATAGCTTTCAGATCAATAAAAATTTGATTATTGGAAACAGTTACCGGGAAACCCCTCAGCATTTTATCAGCCGGACCCGTTTTTACGGCTCCTTTATTATCAAATTCACTTCCATGTGCGGGGCAATGAAGACGGTCTCCGGATGCTTGCAGTTCTGTTCCCTGATGAGTGCAACGCATCCATAAAGCTGAGTAATTGTTTACACTAAAGCGATAAACGCAAATAGGATATTGCAAGGATTCGTTTCTTATTATAATAAATGAACGGTAGCCCTGTTTCCCCTTCTGAATAAATTCATTTGCATCAATCGTCAATCCATCTTTGCCCAGCGTACCACTGGTATACCGGGTTGCTGTGCAAGATGAAAGTAATCCTGTAACGACTACGGCTGATAAACAAGCTGTACAACTATTTTTTATAAATTTTCTTCTATCCATTTTTCTTTAAAGAGATTCCAGGAATTTTATAAGTTTTGCTTTGTCTGCTGCTGTCAATTGCTGAAAGCTATTCTTGCTTTGTGTCGCTTCACCACCTTGCAGAAGTATCGCTTCTTCGATACTTTTTGCACGGCCATCATGCAACAAAAAATATTGGCCACCCTGTGAGTTCTTTGATAAGCCCAAACCCCAAAGAGGAGGTGTACGCCATTCCTGTGGTAAAGCTGTTCCTTCTGTATAACCATCATTCAATCCGCCGCCAATATCATGCAACAGTAAATCGGTATAAGGAAAAAAAGTTTTGTTTGATATTGCTGCAATGGATGAAGCGCCGCTGGTAAGCTGCGGAACATGGCATTTACCGCAATTAATATTTACAAAAACCTGTTTGCCTGCCAATATATCAGCATCAGTTGGGTTGCGCTGAACCGGAGCTTTTAAGGTCTTCAGGTAAAACACCACGTCCAAAACAGTTTGCTCACCTACTTCGGCACCAATATCCTGCCCACTGTAAGTGTCTTTGGGTTCATATAAAGAAGTAATCCCGATGTCCTGATTGTATGCAGTAGCGGTTTGCTGAAGCAGATCGTAGGTTGCAGCTTTCTTTCCAAAGCGTCCGATATATTTTCCATTTTGTAAAATACTATTGGGCCTTGGAGTCAAATAATTTTTGAGAACAACCCAGTTAACTCGTCCTGAAATTCCGTCACCATCAAGATCGTTCGGGTCGGCTAATGCAAGAATAGTGGCATCAGGAACAGCATCTAAAAATCCCAGCCCCGTATTAGCGGGCGGAGTAAATTTTGAAAAAGTTGCTCCTGCTGGTATTTGTTCAGGAAAAAATCCTGGTATGGCCCGATTCTGCAATTGTGGTCCTCCTAAATGCAAAAAAAGATTGCCGTTAGTTGTATCGCTTTGACCGAACCGGGTCAGTGTTGTGAACGGATGACCTTTTCCATCACCGGCATGGCAACTACCACAGGAAGTAGCGACAAACAAAGGTCCGAGCCCTGTTTCTTTTGTAAATACATCATCGTTAAAAGCAATATCCCCGCGAAGAAAGATCACTTTTTGCTCCGGCGTCAATCCAGCTACCGGGCCATCCAGAATTTCATCATCACCGGGAGCAGCAGGCAACAGCTTCTGGCAGGAGATGCCTGCTATCACAAACAGAAATACTGCTGCTATCACTTTTATTGTCTTATTCATCAATTACAAATTTGGATTAGCAAAAATAAGTAATTTGGCCTACCAAATTTTTACTTTCTGGATATCCTTATTAT
>JAHEZF010000311.1 GCA_023251215.1 Sphingobacteriales bacterium
AACCGGAAGCCATCTACTTGTTCCTCTCCTAAATATGTCATCCCGCACTTTTCCAATACTTTACACGAAGCTATATTCTCCGGTTCAGCCCGCCCAACTATCCGCTTCATACTTAGTTTTTCAAAACCATACCGGATATAGGCAGCGGCAGCTTCGGTAGCATAACCATATTTCCAGAATTCCTTTTTGATCCGGTAACCCAGGGCAATTTCGTTTAATTCGTGACGGTATTTAAGCCCGCACCATCCCATAAAAATATTTGTAGGCTTCTGCAATACAGCCCAGCGGCCATGATTATATAATGCATATTGAGATAAAATGACCCACTCCAGGATTTCGGCAGCATAATTCAAATCTTTAACCGGATCATGCTACAGCGGATAATTTCAGGATCCATATTCAACTGATAAATCAACTGTGCATCATCTATTGTAAATTTTCCAAGAACCAACCGGTGAGTTTCCTGTATGATAAACATACCACGTAAAATTACTGTTACTGTCTGTATTTTCCCTACCCACAATGTAGTATTGTTCAGAAAGTATAATTTTAGATTTTTGAACAACTAACTGTACTGCTTATCATGGAATATGTCGCTTTATTTGCGTTGGCCGTTTGTATTGTGGCAATATATATTTCCATTAAGATATACAGAGAAACTCCCAAAATTGATAAAAAACTTGAGAAAGAGTGGAAAAAAAAACAGCGGGAAAAAAATTATTACTGAATGAATCCTTACGCTTTTCGTAACCGATTTGCAGATTGTTCATCCTGAAATATGTAAGTAAAGACCGGTTTTACAACAGTGATCTGATATTATCAATAACCTTTTGAAGGTTGGATGCATCCTGCCCGCCGGCAGTAGCCAGTGTTTTTTGACCGCCGCCACCACCTTTAATAAGCGGCGCAACATGTTCCTTAATTATTTTTCCCGCATCCAGATTTTTTGATGCGGCTAATTTCTCATCAATACTCACTGCCACCGACGGTTTGCCTTCAATATTTGCACAGAGTGCAACCATATAATTGCTGAGATAATTCTTCAAATAATAGCAAAGTTTTTTCAGCGAATCCGGGTTACTTACTTCCACCACGGCGCCAATAAAGTTAATGGAATTGATGGTTTCTTTCTTTTGTAATAATTCGTCCCGAATTCCCGTCAACAACCGGTCTTCCATGCTTTCCATTTGTTTTTTTAATGTTGCGTTTTCTGTCAAACTATTTTCAACAGACTTTAAAATATCCTTTGGATTTTTAAACTGTTCTTTAATTTGATTCAGCTGTTCCAGGTTACTGTTTATAAAAACCTCAGCCGCTTCACCACATACTGCTTCGATACGACGGACACCGGCAGCAATGGCTGTTTCCTGTTTTATTTTAAAAAGACCCAGTTCACCCGTAGATACTACATGTGTGCCTCCGCAAAGCTCCATAGAGTAAGTGGGATCAATAATCACCACCCTTACCATATCCCCGTATTTTTCGCCGAACAGAGCCATCGCTCCCATTTTCATAGCTTCATCCTTTGGCATTTCTTTTATGATAACCGGAATATTCTCCCTGATTTTTTTATTGACCATTGTTTCAATGGCAGAAATTTCTTCATCGGAAACTTTTGCAAAATGAGAAAAGTCAAATCGCAGATGTTCATCATTTACCAAGCTCCCTTTTTGAGTCACATGTGTGCCGATCACTTTTCTTAAGGCCGCATGTAACAGGTGGGTGGCTGAATGGTGAATTTTCGTACTCTTTCTTTTTTCAAAATCCACCTTGGCAATCACATCACCGCTCAGGTCATCGGGAATTGAATCCGTATAATGAATAATAAGATCATTATCTTTTTTTGTATCGGTAACTGTTATTTGCTTATTGCCGATTGTCAATTGCCCGGTATCACCCACTTGTCCTCCGCTTTCAGCATAAAACGGAGTAACCTCCAGCACCAGTTGGTAAGCTTCCTTTCCCCTGGTTTTTATTTTCCTGTACTTAACCACTTTGGTGCCCGATTCCAGTTCTTCGTAACCGATAAACTCGTTACGGGCATATTCATCCAGCACTATCCAATCCTCAGTATCCACCACAGTAGCAGCACGGCTGCGTTGTTTCTGTTGCCCCATTTCTTTTTCAAAACCGGGTTCATCAATGTTCAGTTTATTTTCAGCAGCAATCAACCGGGTCAGATCAATCGGGAAACCAAACGTATCGTACAATTCAAAAGCATCTTTGCCGGAAATAGTTTTACCTGATGAAGAGCTGATAATATCATCAATTCTTTTCAACCCCTTTTCCAATGTTCTCAAAAAACCTTCCTCTTCTTCTTTCACCACCTTACTTACAAAATCAACTTGTTTGTATAATTCAGGAAATACGTTTTCAAACTGTTTTGCCAGTACCGGCATAAGCTGATGCAATAATGGTTGTTTATAATCCAGGTAAGAAAAATAATAGCGGACAGCCCGGCGCAAAATTCTTCTGATCACATAACCAGCGCCGGTATTGGAAGGCAACTGCCCGTCAGCAATAGTGAACGCAATGGCACGGATATGATCGGCAATAACACGAAAAGCGATGGCCTGTTTGGAATCACCTCCCTCATATTTCTTACTTATTATTTTTTCTGTTGCGGTAATTGTTCCGGTAAATACATCCGTATCATAATTAGATGTCTTGCCCTGCAGCACTCTTACCAATCTCTCCAAACCCATTCCGGTATCCACATGTTTTTCCGGCAAGGATTCAAGGTTTCCGTCCTTCAGCCGGTTGAACTGGATAAATACATTATTCCATATCTCAATTACCTGCGGATGATCCTTATTCACCAGTTCTTTACCGTCTTTGTTTTTTCTTTCTTCATC
>JAHEZF010000312.1 GCA_023251215.1 Sphingobacteriales bacterium
CTGTTGCCAACTTTTTAATGGATTGGCTGAAATTAGGGCGGGCCAGTATTTTTCATCGTATTGATTTTCCAACTGGCTTTTCAATTTTTCATCAGCCCTTACAATTCGCAGGTAAAGAGTATTAAAATTTTTGTAATTCACCAATGCCCTGAATGGCTGGGTGGGCAGATTTACTTTTTCCACGCTGAACTGTAAGCTTTGCAGGTTAATTGTATTCAGAAGGTTGTAAGCATTTATTTTCCCTTCGGAAGAATCTTTTTGCTGCAAAATTCTTTCACAAATTTCTTTGGCTTTTATCCTGTCAAACCGGTGTGTGGTATCGCCATAGGGTTTGTATTCATTTGCAAGCTCATTATAATAATTGGCCATTAAATACCATGACTGGGCTGCTGCCGGCAGGTTTTCATATTTATGTGCTAAATGATTGATGGAATTAAAATATAGCTGGTCTTTATCCGGGTGAGTGGAATTGTTTTTTACAAATTCAATTCTTTGAATATCGGCGTCAATCAGGGCATCCGGTTTTGTATCGTTCAGATGGAAGGCAATTAATTTCTGGTAAATAAGCAATGCCTTATGCTGAAGTGACAATGAATCTTTGCTGATGAATTTTCTTGTTACAAAATTTGCCGCCGGGTCAAAGGCGCTGGCCTGATCAATTTCAAAAGCATAAGCAGGTTTTTTAATGTCCCTTTCGTCATTTTCAAAATAACCCAGTGCACGGTTTGCCAGTAAATCGTAAAGAGTTGGGCGGAGATGGCGGACGTTTCCTTTTACAATAATCGCATCAAATGGCTCCAGCCTGGTTTGCTGTAAAAGTTTTTCATCTTTAATGGATTGGAGATAGAGTTCATTGATTTTTTTATGAAAATCTTCTGCACCCCATGTAGCAATATCATCTTTCTTAACCCCGATAGCTATCGGGGTTATCTGTGTCCTGTCGTATAATTGCCAACGCCGGTCCTGGTAGTAGTTCCAATACATATCAGCCAGTAAACTGTTGAGGATAGAAGTAACGGGTTCTTTACTTCCGGTAATCTCTTTTTCCACTTCGCTGACGGAGAACACTTCATTATCTTCCCGGTTTTCTTGTTGCAGGCCCGTCATGTACAGCAGCGATTTTATGACCTGGGCATCCTGCTTTTCTTTTTTGGCCAGTTCATATATTTTCTTCACTTCATTTAGAGCCGATTTGGGAAGGCTTTTTTTCACCAGTTCTTCCACTTTCTTCCATTCTTTTTCATAATTCTTAATAAGGTTCTGGCTTTGGGCATTTATGGCAAACAGGCTGTACAGGATGGCAATAAGGAAAAAGCTTTTAACCGGTTGCATTTTCATGCTGTTAAAGTTTTATACAAGGTAAATGAAATGTTGTGCCTGTAAGATGCAGGGGGGAAATAATTTTCATAAATCAAATCGCAGAAAATGATTTCAGGCCGAAAAAATCCTTTAACGTTTCCTTGAGGCTTTTTTGGCATGATGGCATGGCTTTGGAAATTTAATGTGCAGAAACAATTTTTAATAACCCTGTCTGCTATCAGGCAGACATCAAAAACAAAAATTATGAAAACAATCTTTACTTTTTTAACTTCTTTACTGGTAAGTATTTCTCTTTTAGCCGGCGGCGTAAGGCCTAAAAGCACACTTACAATCAGGTCATCCGACCGGGGAAGTATCAGGGTTGTCATTGATGGCCGCCGTTTTGAACCCAGGGATAATTATATGCGTATCCGTGGAATAGACGCAGGTTATCATACCATCAGGATCTTTCGTCAAAGAAACAACGGTTTCTTCAACATGTTTAACAGCAGGTATGAAATGGTCTTTAATAAATCAGTCAGGCTGAGACCTCAGACGAACATGATGATCTTTATTGACCGTTTTGGAAGAGCAACTGTTAACGAAAGCCGGAGGAATGGCTGGGGATATGGCCGTGACGACAGGGATTATGGTTACGGCAGCCGCGATAACAGGGGATTTGGTAATAATGATGACAAACGATTTGATGGTAACGACAAAGATTTTGAAAACCGTGACGGCAATATCTTCGATGAATCTGATAACAGGAATTGGGATAAGAATCACGATTTTGATTTTGATCGTGATGGAACTAATGACGACTATAACAATGATCGTGACGGAAAATGGGGCAACAAAGACCCTGACAAAAAAGATTACAATGACTATGGTTACAATCAAACAATGACTGATATTGAATTCAACCGGGTATTGGAATCAATACAGAAAGAGTGGTTTGAAAGCAATAAGGCAAAGTCGGCCACGCAGATCATTACTACCAATTATTTCAGCACAGTCCAGGTAAAACAATTATTACAATTATTCAGTTTTGAAAACACCAAACTTGATCTTGCCAAACAGGCATATGGCAAAACTGTTGATCAGCGAAACTACTTTATGATAAATGATGTGTTTAGTTTCAGCAGCAGTAAAGAAGAATTGGCCCGTTATATCCGTGAGTACCGCTGAGGAAATGATAAGTAGCCAGTGGTAAGTGGGATGAAACCTCAATAAAATCAAAGTCCTCCGAATTTTGGAGGACTTTTTATGTAAAACAATTCAAGCTTCGGAACCTCACCCACTCACCACTCATTTCTTCATCACCCCGGCAATTTTTTTTCCGATATCAGCAGGGCTATTGACTACATGGATGCCACATTCACGCATTACTTTCATCTTGGCAGCAGCCGTATCATCAGCTCCGCCAACGATAGCTCCTGCATGACCCATGCGGCGACCGGGAGGTGCAGTTTGCCCGGCAATAAAACCAACAACCGGTTTTTTATTTCCTCTGTCTTTTATCCAATAAGCAGCTTCTGTTTCCATGCCACCG
>JAHEZF010000313.1 GCA_023251215.1 Sphingobacteriales bacterium
ATTTATTCAAAAATAAGGGATGCGGTTTATCCTTATTAAATTCGGAACATGTTTCAACTCCTTTTTAACTGGCGATCATTGGTTGCCCTGGTGGCAATCCTGATAGCCAGCGGCACCATCGTATATTCCCGCTACCTGGGTGGCAAAATTGCAATGGAGGAAAGGCAGAAGGTGGAAGAGTGGGTAGAAGCCGGAAAATTTATCATCAACTCACCTGCTGATGCCGATACCCGGCTGCCCCTGCGTATCATCCAGAACAATGAGAATGATGTTCCGATCATTGAAACCAATGAAAACGACAGCATCATCCAATTCATTAACCTGGATTCAGCCCAAATAGCAAAGGATCAAAACTACCTGGATAAAAAATTACGTGAATTCAAATCGCAGAACGAACCCATTATATGGACGAACCCGCTGAACGGAAAACAGCGGAATCTTTATTACTATGGTGAATCAAAACTGCTGAAGGAAGTTACTTATTACCCAATAGTGCAGTTGTGTATTGTGGGTTTGTTTATCCTGATAACTCTGCTGGCCCTGAGAAGCAGTTACCGTTCTTCGCAAAACCAGGTGTGGGCAGGCATGGCAAAAGAAACAGCACACCAGTTGGGCACACCGGTGAGTTCGTTGGAAGGTTGGGTGGAAATGTTGAAACAAAATCCATCCAATGAAAAAATAGTTTCAGATCTGGAAAAAGATGTGCGCCGTTTGCAACTGATCACCGACCGGTTCGGGAAAATTGGAAGTACCCCACAACTTGAAAAGAAAAATATAAGAACCCAGGTGACTGCCATGGTTGACTATATGAAGAAAAGGGCTTCGGGCAAAGTGAATTTTTCACTGGATACCCATAATGAAAAAGAAATTTTTGCCGATATCTCGGGGCCTTTGTTTGATTGGGTGATTGAAAATTTATTGAAAAATTCTCTGGATGCCATGGAAGGCGCAGGCAGTATTCATATTGATATTGAACAGATGCCGGATAAAATTTATATTGATATTACCGATACTGGTAAAGGGATTCCGGGAGCCCAGGTCAGGAAAGTATTCAAACCCGGGTTTTCAACTAAGAAAAGGGGCTGGGGACTTGGACTCAGTCTTTCTAAAAGAATTATTAAGCAATACCATAAAGGAGAAATATTTGTAAAAAATTCTGAACCGGGAAAAGGAACTACATTCAGAATTGTATTAAAAAAGTAAACCACTTACATTTGCAATCCTTATTTGCCCGGGTGGCGAACCTGCCTGCCGGCAGCTACCCTTTACCCAAATTTTGAAGGGGTAAAAATATTGAGGTTCTTTGACATAAACATTTGACATGCATAAGATCACGGTTAAGGATTTTCCGCAGTTAGACTTTGGCGATGTGCGGAGAAATGAACGTTTTGTTACTATCATCAATAATGTTAGCTCTCAACCAGGAGCCAGCATTCCAAAACAGAACAAAAGCTGGTATGATACGAAGGCAACTTATGAGTTTTTTAAAAACAAAGATGTAAGTATTGAGGCACTTAAAAAAACGATGATGCATTATGGAGCAACTAAAACAGCAGATGAGATGACACTGTTAATTGCTCATGATATAAGTAACATCAGCTATAATGATTTGCAGGCCGATGGTTTGGGATATTTAGATAACAAGGAAGGTCAAGGGATATTATGTTATAGCAGCATTGCTGCAACAACCGAAGGACTTCCGTTATCCCTGCTATATCAGCATACCTGGACAAGACCGCCCGAAGAACTTGGCAAATCTATCAAACGTAAACAACGTGCATTTGAAGACAAAGAAAGTTACCGGTGGTATGAAGGAATGGAGGAGGTCAATAAATTGTTAGGCGATGAAGTGCGTAAAATTCATATTGCTGACAGAGAAGCTGATGTGTACGAGTTATTTTTTCATGCCTACCAATCAAATACTGATTTACTGATCAGGGCTCGCCATAACCGTTCATTAACTAATGGAAGCCATTTATGGGATAGCATTGCTGAACAACCTATAGCGGCTACTGTTAGTCTGGATGTGCCGGATAAAACCGGCAAGAAGAAACTTAAAGTGGAAGCCGAAGTAAGATATCATCAGGTTGAAATACTTCGTCCACAAAACAATAAAAACAGTTATGAAAGTGTAACACTAACAGCTATAGAGATTAAAGAAACCTGCCTGTCCGGCAGGCAGGAAAGCAGTGAGCAAGACACCATTCATTGGAAATTATTAACCAGCCTGGAAGTAAATAACACGACTGATGTACTGCAATGTGTAAAATGGTATACATACCGATGGTTGATAGAACGGTTTCATTATGTACTGAAAAGCGGAACGAAGATTGAGCAGTTGCAATTGAAAGATGCAGAGAGTTTGCAAAAAGCAATTGCAGTGTATAGCATGGCCGCATTCAGGGTAATGCAATTGGTATATGAATCAAGGCATCATCCTGAAGTGAGTTGCACAGTGATTCTTACAAAGGCACAATGGCAGACGTTGTACATGCTCATACATAACAGCAACGAAATTCCAAAGAAGCCACCTGCATTGCAACAAGCTGTAATGTGGATAGGAAAATTAGGTGGTCATTTGGGAAGAAAATCAGATGGCCCACCCGGACTTAAAACAGTTTGGCAAGGATATCAACAGCTATGTCATGCCGCAAGTGTTTATGAATTAATGACTCAAAAAATTTAGGTAAGGATGAGCTGCCGGCAGGCAGGGAAAGGCAACAGGCGTGGAGATCATCGATACTGAAACTATGAAGACCGAAGAATTTTATGCCCGCATTATTTTTCTAAATGCATCCACTGTTGCCACCGCATTTATTTTATTGAATTCAACATCA
>JAHEZF010000002.1 GCA_023251215.1 Sphingobacteriales bacterium
TGAAAGTATAATACTGCGATCAAAGTTTCAGGTGAAAAAATAGTTTACTATCGCAGTTATGAGCATTACAGTGGCCGCTTTCCCGCTAAAGATTATGCGGAACTGGTAAAGTTTTACGATGCTGTTTACAAAGCTGATCGCAATAAAGTAGTATTGGTAAAAAATCAGTGATAATTACCAGTCAAGTCAGTTTTCCTCAAGATTCATCCGGTGAAACAAACGGTGAACAGCCGGCGCAAGAATAATACCGACATTGGTGATAAACACAACCCCGCTGAAAAGAGCATACGCAGAAGAAAACCAT
Source organism: Sphingobacteriales bacterium (assembly GCA_023251215.1). Lineage (GTDB taxonomy): Bacteria > Bacteroidota > Bacteroidia > Chitinophagales > Chitinophagaceae > JAHEZF01. The sequence continues at coordinate 305 of JAHEZF010000002.1, forward strand.
TTTCCACTCACCGTTTTTATTTCCACCACCGGGCCCATGCCACTAAGGATCATGGAGGCATTATGCAATGAATCCAACCATGGAATGTTAGCAGTATAATGATAGCCGGCCACACCAATTGCCAGGCAGATCATCATAATGAATAGAGCAATGATCACATTTTTCAGTATCCTCTGATAAAAAGTACCCATCGGGGCTACAGGTTGTTTCTTGTGTTCATACATACAGGAAAGGTAAGAAGCAATCAGCAATTATTTACCGGCAGGTGGAAGGAATCTGTTTGTCAATGATCTTTTTGATCTCCCTGTGCGCATCTGCCCTTTCTTCTCCTAATAAATTTTTTACAAAAACAAGGTAAGCATATCCCCGGCAAAAGTCAATCATCGGCCAGGTGCCAAACAATCCGGGGCTTGCCAATGAAGTGGCGATACCATCTTTTTCTTCTACTACCCAGCTACCCAGTGCATAATTAAAACCTTCAGCGGCTTTGGGAGTATATTTGATCTGGCCAGGCTTTGTTTGCACTTTCAGCATTTCATTTACCGAAGCTTCACTTATTATTTGCTGGCCATTGTATTTTCCTTTGTTCATCAGCATCACTAAAAATTTCATATAATCTTCAGCCGTTGATTGTGCTCCGCCTGATGGATTTACGGCGCTGTTGTCCTGGGTGCTGAAAGTGGTTTTTTTCATGCCGAGCGGAGTAAAAATTTTTTGTTTGATAAGCACATCAATTTTTTTCCTGCTGACAACTTCAAGGATGCGTCCTGCAATATTCAACCCCACGTTGCCATACCAGAAATCGGTACCGGCATTGCCTCGGATCTCCCGTGCGGCAAACTCATTCACTTCTTCTTCCAGGGAAGAATATTTTCTGCGCTGCAAAATTCTTTTCAAAAAATTACCTTCATCTGAAATGCCGGTCATGTGGCTCAGGCATTGACGAATGGTAATATAATTCTTGAAATAGTTTCCAAAGACTGGGAGGTATTTTACAACGGGGTCATCCAGAGAAATTTTTCCTTCATCCACAAACATCATCACCAGGGCAGCGGTCAGCCATTTACTGCAACTGGCAATGGGGGCCTGTGTTTTAGAATTAAAATCACCCATTTCTTTTTTATAAACAAGTGAATCACCTTTCTCCGAAGGAGTCCCTTTGGACCAGATCAAGGCCACCACATTATTACCCAGTAATCTTTGTTTGTTCTGGAAGACCTGGTCCAGTTCATTAAAATTATATTGAGCCAAAATTGGCTGAAAGAATAACAGAAAAACAGTTACCGGTATGACTTTGATGCAGACGGAACTAACTTTACATGACATAGTTACACTCCCTGACCCCCTGAAGGGGGAATGAATGATTTTTGATAGTAGCATAGAACTTGTATTTAATTTTAATAGGTACTGGAATCGAAAACTAAATTTAATAACAATTAAAATAAGACCCCCTTTAGGGGGCACGGGGGTATGAACTTAGGAAACTTCACCATTAAAGCAGCTGAAGCTTTTCAACAGGCACAGCAATTAGCATTTAATGCACAGAATCCGAATATCGAGACGGAGCATATCTTAAAGGCATTGCTGGAACAGCAGGATTCGCCGGTGGATTATTTGCTGAAAAAAAATAATGTAACAGTGAATCTGGTTGACAGCAAACTGGATGAACTGATCAGTAAACTTCCCAAAACATCCGCTGAAGCAGCACAGTCCCTCGGACGTGATGCCAACAACGTTGTATTAAGAGCAGGCGCTGTATTGAAACAATTCAATGACGAATTTGTAACACCGGAACATTTATTGCTGGCTATTGTACAGGGAAATGACGCATCGGCAAAATTGCTCAAGAATACAGGACTTACCGAGAAAGGTTTAATTACAGCCATTAAGGAATTAAGAAAAGGAGAGACCGTTACTTCACAAACACAATCACAGGAATTCAATGCACTGAATAAATATGCCAGGAACTTAAACGAACTGGCACGCCAGGGAAAACTTGACCCGGTGATTGGCCGTGATGAAGAAATCAGGAGAACATTACACATACTTTCAAGAAGAACAAAGAATAACCCGATACTGGTGGGTGAACCCGGTGTTGGTAAGACAGCCATTGCCGAAGGCATTGCCCATCGTATTGTGAATGGGGATGTACCGGAGAATCTGAAATCAAAAATTATTTATGCATTGGATATGGGCTTGCTGATTGCAGGAGCAAAATATAAAGGTGAGTTTGAAGAAAGATTAAAAGGCGTTGTGAAAGAAGTAGCCGGTAGTGATGGAGAAATTATTTTGTTCATTGATGAGATACATACACTCGTAGGTGCAGGTGGAGGCGAAGGTGCCATGGATGCCGCCAATATTCTGAAACCTGCTTTGGCCAAAGGCGATCTGAGAGCTGTTGGCGCCACAACTTTAAATGAATACCAGAAATTTTTTGAAAAAGACAAAGCCCTTGAACGTCGTTTCCAGAGAGTGATGATTGATGAGCCTTCAGTTGAAGATGCAATTTCAATATTGCGTGGTTTGAAAGACCGTTATGAAACCTACCACCACGTAAGAATTAAAGACGAAGCCATCATTGCAGCAGTAGAATTATCGCATCGTTATATCACTGACAGGTTTTTACCTGATAAAGCCATTGACCTGATTGATGAAAGTGCCGCAAAGCTTCGTTTGGAAATGAATTCCATGCCCGAAGAACTGGACACATTAGAAAGACAAATTCGTCAATTGGAAATTGAAAGAGAAGCAATCAAAAGGGAAAATGATGAAACGAAACTGCATGAATTGAATACGGAAATTGCTAATCTTTCTGTGGAACGGGATACATTGAAATCGAAATGGAGGGAAGAGAAAGATATTGTGGAGAAAGTTCAAAATGCTAAAGCCGAAATTGAAAGCCTGAAGCAACAAGCGGAAAGAGCCGAGCGGGAAGGCGATTATGGCAAGGTGGCTGAAATACGATACGGAAAGATTAAGGAACAGGAAACTCTTATCAACTCTTTAACCAGTCAACTTGCCAACTCAAATGAAAAGCGTTTGCTAAAAGAAGAAGTAGATGCTGAAGACATTGCAGAAAGCGTTGCCAAGGCAACAGGTATTCCCGTAACCAGGATGTTGCAAAGTGATAAGGATAAATTATTACATCTCGAAGAACATCTTCATGAAAGAGTTGTCGGGCAGGATGAAGCAATTACTGCTGTAGCCGATGCAATAAGAAGAAGCCGTGCCGGTTTGCAGGATCCTAAGAAACCTATTGGCTCATTTATTTTTTTGGGAACAACCGGTGTCGGTAAAACAGAATTAGCCAAAGCACTTGCCGAATATTTATTTGATGATGAAAGCATGATGACCCGTATTGATATGAGTGAGTACCAGGAAAAACATACGGTGAGCCGTTTGGTTGGTGCACCTCCGGGATATGTAGGTTATGATGAAGGCGGGCAACTGACCGAAGCGGTGCGACGTAAACCCTATAGTGTGGTGTTGCTCGATGAAATTGAAAAAGCAAACCCTGACGTATGGAATGTATTATTACAAGTGCTGGATGATGGAAGATTAACGGATAACAAAGGCCGGGTGGTGAATTTTAAGAACACTATTATTATTATGACCAGCAATATCGGCAGCCATATCATCCAGGATGTATTTGAAAACGTAACAGAAAAAAATGTGGAACAGGCAACCGAAAAGGCCAAACTCGAAGTGATGATTTTATTGAGGCAAACGATACGACCTGAGTTTCTGAACCGGGTGGATGAAATAATTATGTTCCAACCGCTGATGAAGAAAGAGATAATGGGTATTGTAAGGATACAGTTGAACAGCCTGAAGAAATTAGTTGCTGAAAGCGGAATTGATTTAAGGTTTAGTGACTATGCATTAGAATTTTTAACCGACCAGGGCTTTGACCCGCAGTTTGGTGCAAGGCCACTGAAGCGGCTGATACAAAAGGAAATTATAAACCAGCTGAGCAAGCGGATACTGGCGGGGGATATTGATAAGACGAAACCTGTGCTGGTGGATGTGTTTGATAATACGGTAGTGTTTAGAAATGAAACTGCATCACAGCCACTATTTATAGGACAAGAAAGTTCTTTGAAGTGGAAGGAGAAAAAAACGACTAAATAAATTATCATCAGGGCAGGTTAACTGGTTTACGGGAAAATTTGATAGTTATATCATCAATGTGTACGAAAATTGCCATCTAACCCCCTGATTTTCAAAATGGGGTTTTCGTGTTAGGAAAATAGTTTTAGACGGGTTTGGCAGGGCATAAAAAAACATTACCTTCAACCGGTTCGGAATTGTGACGGATTGGCATAAAAGCCTTTCTGTCAACCTAATGGCCGGAAATTTGTTAGTATAAACGAATCATAACCATAGACTGGGGATGAACTAAAAAGGAGAAATTTAAAATGGCATTTAAAAAAGAAGAGATTATCATTATTGAACCAAAGGAAATTTTTGTGGGCAAAAAAGATGCTCCTGTTACATTGATGGAGTTTGGCGAATATGAAAATGAAGATTGCGCCAAAGTCAATGAAGTTGTAAAGCAATTGCTGGAAGAATACGAAGGAAAAATAAAATTTCAGTTTCGTCATTTCCCGCTTACAATGGTACATCAGCGTAGCCTGAAGGCAAGTGAATCTGCCGTAGCGGCAGCACAGGAAGGAAAGTTCTGGGAAATGCACAATGTGCTTTTCAACAACCGCCGCAACCTGGGCACTACCAGTTTGAAACTTCATTCAAAAGAAGCCGGAGTAAACAATAAAAAATTTTTGGATGAGTTGGTTAATGGTGTTTATGGCTGGCAGGTACAGGATGATCTCAAGGAAGGGATCAACAGGGGAGTAAAAGAGTTACCTGCTTTCTTCATCAACGATGAACCCTTTACCGGTAAACCCACTTTTGCCAATCTTAGCGCAGCAATTGATTTGGCACTGAAAAAAAGTAAAAGAAAAACCCTGGCAAAACAGAGAGCTTAAGTAGATTGATAAATGGGAAAAGATTGAATCCCCGTTTCATTTCAAATGAGAGGGGATTTTTTATGCTCTTATCTTTTGTCAGGCTGAAGTGGGCTCTTATTTCCCGTCTTCTGCCGGAATACTTGCATCGGTTACTTCTTCTGTTGGCTCGTCAGGTGTTGGGATGGGTATATTTTTTATAAGGAGTTGAAAACTGGTATTCATGCTGAATTCAAAATCCTGCCGGCGAACGAGTGGGCGGGTCATATCATCTTCTTGTAATTTCACTGCAAGTTCTTTTGCCAGGAGCGGGGGATTTGTAACATTTTGAATCCGGCCTTTATGTAAACTGACGTTAAAGGTAAATTTCGTTTTGCGTCCGCCTGCTGCTCTTTCAAAATCAGAGCGGTTCATATCAAGAGTTTGATCACCGTTGACTGAACGTTTCATTAAGATATTAATGATCGGGAGATATTTATTCCAAACCCTTGTGAACATGATAGAATAGCTTTAGATTATTAAATAACAAAGTCAATTGAATAAATATTTGAAAGACCCCTTTACTGTTCTGACAGCCTTGTAAACTCCATACCATTGAATATCCGGCAAAGATTCATGTCTTTTGTTTTTTTCCACTGCTCAATATTGGAGTGGGTTACTATGCGCCAGAAATTCTTCGACCGTAACTCTTCATAATCATTGCCTTTAATGAATAAGCCTGTTATGGTGTTGCGTTGTTTAAAATGAATTTGAAGGGCTTTTTCCGGGTTGCTCTTGGTTTCAATGAATTTGATGATAGCTTCATTTGTCATATACCAGTTTTTTAAAGTTGTTGTCAACAAAAAAAAGGAGAGCTCAATTCAGCCCTCCCTGTAATCATTTCAATATTATTGATAACCTGATTACCAGCGGCTGTTGGAATAAGACGGCTTTCCGGCAGGCCTTTCTTCTTTCGGCCTGGCAACGTTCACTTTAATAGAACGGCCATCAACCATAGCGCCATCCAGTTCAGTGATCGCTTTCTGAGCGGCTGCATCATCAGTCATTTCCACAAAACCGAAACCTTTGCTGCGGCTGGTGAATTTATCCATAATAACTTTGGCAGATGTTACTTCTCCGTAATCTGCAAAATAACCTTTTAAGTCTTCATCCTGAACGGCGAAGCTTAAATTTGAAACATAAATGTTCATTGTAAAAAATTAATATTTAATAATACTTGAGAAAACGGCAACGTAAAGAAGACTCGATATTAGCAGAAAATACTCAGCCATAAAATCATTCAATTACAAAATGCTGAAGAACTCAAATTAACAAGGCAAAGATAGGCTTTAAAAGCCAGAACAATAGTTTTATTTTATATTGATTCTTTTCATACCAGCCCCAGGTTTCGAAACGTAAGCTTTGTGTATAGCGAAACCGATAGCCATTGGCCCGGGGCAAAAAAAGCTAATCATTAATTTGTCTTTTCCGGCGATTCTACGTCCAGGATATTATTCTCTTCTTTTTTATGGATGCCGAAATTGTAACGGATATTGATACCGAAACGCCTGGTATCAGATTGCCTGAAACCACTGGCATTTACTGAGCCCTGTTTAATAGTAAAATCATTTTTATTGGTAGCGAAAATATCACTCATGCTAAGGGTTACAATCAGCTTTTCTTTCAGAAACCTCCTGTTGATGCTTGCATTCAATGCACCAAACGAACTAAGCTCATAAAACTGCTGCTGGCCTTTGAAGCGGACAAAACCGTTTACCGTTATCTGCGATCTTTTATCCAGTTTCAAAGTATGATAAGTAAAGAAAGTCCAGGTTCCTTTTTTAAATGACAAAGGTTTATTCTCATACAATCCCTGGTAAAAATTATGGTTATATTGTGCACCCAGGACAAAAAAGTATTTACCCCCGGGTGGGATAGCGCCTAATCCCCGCAGATACCATTCTTTATTGCTGCCCAGGTTGTCGTAAGTTCTGTAAGCCTGTATCCGGCTGCTGTCGGCCTGGTAAATCACATTGGTAAATATGTCTTTTGTTTTATTTACTCCTATTGCCAGGATCGGACGTTCATCCACACTAACATTGGCTTCGTAGTTGCTGGTAAACTGAGGACGCAATGATGGATTCCCAACTTCTGAAACATATTGATCAACATATCTTGGAAAAGGATTCAATTGATCATAGACCGGCCTGCTGATAGTACGGCGATATACGAGATAAGCCCTAAGCTCATAACCGGCTATTGTCATCACTTTTTTGCTGAGATAGAGATACGGAAAAAGATCGGTGCGGTGAATATCGAATGTTGTGTCGGAAGGAATGATCTGTCTTCCTTTCATATTCGTATTTTCCAGCCTTGTTCCAATTTTGATCACTATGTCTTTGCCGATGGTTTGTGAACCTTGTAAATAGGCAGAATTGATATTCTCGTTGTAATTGAATGTATTGGTTCGGCTCTTGTCTTTTGTTCTTACGCCACCGGTTTCCTTAAAATAGTTGGTGATATTTTTATATGCATGAACAGTTGTTTTCACACCGGCCTCAAAAGTGAATTTCTTTTTCATCTTCAGCTTCAGATCTGATTTTGCAGAAAAAAAGTTTCGTTTGTTTTCGCCACTGCCATCTCCGCCAATAGCAGGGAAGGGTGGAGAATAATAAGTAGTTGTAAAAAATTGGTCAGATGTATTGTGAGAATAATAAAAAAAGATATTATTTGCCCATTCAGAACCGAGTGTATCAATTTTTAACTTGCTTTCAATACCATTCCCGATGACCAATGAACTTCCTTTATTATTTACATTGTTCAGGTTATCGGTTAGTGTTTGTGAAGTACTTATTTTTTTGATCACACTCCGGTTATCAGTGTTATTATTAAAATTATTCAGGTTTATATTGCCCGAAAAGTCAACATCCCATTTTTTACCCAACGAATAACTGAGGCCATAACCGGCAAAATAACTATTAGCCGGGTATTTGGTAAAAGCATACTGGCTGAGCATCGAATCAGACGCAAAAATCCGGTCAGTAACTATCTTTTCATAACCATTCCTTTTGCTGTAATTCAGGTTAATGTAGGAACTCTTTTTACCATCATTATTGTTCAGGTTGAAACCAACAAACCGGTTGCCATAATTGCCTTGCTGCATTCCTGTATTTACACTTCCTGTCATGCCGATCTTCACTCCCTTTTTCAACACCACATTTACAATACCGCCGGTGCTGGATGCATCGTATTTGGCAGAAGGCGTTCTCACTATCTCAATTTTTGCAATAGCATCAGGCGGTAAACTTTTGAGTATGGTAGCCACATCTGATGCGCTCATCTTCATTTCACGGCCATTGATCTGAACAGTGGCGGGAGTAAGACTACTGATATAAATGTTTCCATCCTGGTCAACAAACAGGCCGGGAGTTTTTTCAATTACTTCATAACCATTGGTGGAGCTTGCCACTAAATTCTCCGTCTCAATAATGGTTTTATCATCTTCCTGCCTCATCAAAGGCTTTTGTGAAGTAACTACCACTGCGCCTAATGTTTTAGGCAAGGGTTCAGCAATAAAATTGAAAAACGATTGATTACCTGAAACAGTGATCCTTTTTTCGACAGGCTGATAGTTGACCGAAGTAACCTTAATAAGATATTGGCCTTTTGCCAGCTTAAAAATAACAATGCCGTTGCTATCGGCTACTTTTTTTAAGGTGCTAAGGCTATCTGACCGGTTAATAACTGTGAAGGAAGCAAAAGAAACCGGCTCTCTTTTTGGATTCATTATTTTAAAAGTTACTCTGATGTCCTCTTGCACAGGTATCACCGGTTGAGCCATAACGTGAACCTGGATTAGAAGAAAAGGAAAGATAAATAGTTTATTAAACGATTGGTTTTTCAGCAAGGTGGCAGGTAAAAATGATTGCATAGGTTTCAGAGATGAAAAAGAAACAAAAATAATTAAATAGCCGGGGTATGGAAATCCTCATTTACCGGAAAAAATATTTTTAAATCTTTTAGCTTTTGAGAGGCCCGCCTGAGTCTTCCATTTTTACCGGTCTTTTCTTTTTCTTATGAACATTTATCGCTTCTTCAATAGAATGGGTGCTGTGAATATCAATTTCTTTTTTAGCCAACCGGGACAGTTCGATATAAAATTTTTTCAGTGTTTCAAGCTCTTTGGCCGAAAGGTCCTCCACATCAATCAGCCGGTTGCTGGCTGATGAACTGGCGGCGATCAGCTCATTCAGTTTTAGCTGAATGGCTATGGTATCTTTGTTCTGCGAATGCTGAATTACAAATACCATCAGGAAGGTAATGATGGTAGTGCCGGTATTGATTACGAGTTGCCAGGTGTCTGAAAAATGAAATATAGGTCCTGTTAAGATCCATACCAGGATCACCAGTATGGCTATTAGGAAGGCCATGGATGATCCTGTGGCTTTGGTTACTTTGGCTGAAAAATTTTCAAAAAAAGTAACAAATCTGTTTTTTGTTTTTTTATTCATATAACCAGGTTTTAAGATGAATTGTTTGTTTTGCCAATTCAATATCAATTCCGAAATTTAATCAATATCTGCCAGTCATGGTTGCATTCAGTGCTCACATTCACAAATTTGACAAACAGGGTGAAAAAACCGGTTGGACATACTTTGAAATTCCTGCTGATATAGCAGAAAAGATCAAACCCAATAATAAAAAGTCGTTTCGTGTAAAAGGTAAGCTGGATAATCACAAAATTTCCGGTGTTGCATTATTGCCGATGGGTGGTGCTGCATTTATTATGCCACTCAATGCAGCAATGAGAAAAAGGATTGGCAAACGGCATGGCTCAATGCTGAAAGCGCAACTGGAAGAAGACAAAAGACCTTTTGAGTTTAATAAAGATTTTATGGAATGTTTGAAAGATGAACCCAAAGCTGTTTTGTTTTTTAAATCGCTTCCTGGTTCTCATCAGCGGTATTTCAGCAAATGGATTGATGAGGCAAAAACAGAACCTACCAGAACAAAAAGGATTGCACTGGCCGTTAATGCTTTGGCGAAACGATGGGGTTATGGTGAAATGTTAAGGGCCTCTCAGGGCAAGCAATAATTATTTAAATGGATTCGAGAATTTCACATCCATAGTCACATTTCTGTCTGTCAAAGTTTTTAGAAAAGCAAGCAGCGCCGATTTGTCCTGCGGGGAAAGATTTAATAACCTGGGGTTGCCATTTGGTAATTTAAGTTGGGGCGACAGGTTGGGATGATTTTTTACTCCTGTACTGTAATGTTCTATTACCTGTTCGAGTGTGGTAAAACGGCCATCATGCATATAAGGAGCTGTCAGTTCTACATTGCGCAAAGATGTTACTTTAAATAAACCATCCTGTGCCGTGTTATTAGTTACTGCGCCAAACCCCCTGTCTGTCGTTGTAAGATCAAGGCCATTATTTTTTTCGGATGGAGCAGTAAATGTTTCGGAGCCATGACAGGCGGCGCAGGCATTTTGGGGTAACAGAAATAATTCTTTTCCCCTGTTTTCTTCAGCGGTAAAATTGGGGAACAATGCATTGGGTGGCGGAGCTGGAGCAGTGGGGAATGTTTGTCTTCCCTGGTCGTATTTGGATTGGTACGAAACAATAGAACGTACAAATTGCGACAAGGCTAATGACACACGGTCACTGGTAATATTCTTATCACCAAAGGCTTTTGTAAACAGTGTTGGATAATAAGGCAATGTTTTTAAGCGATTTTCAAGATCGGTCAGTGTCATGCCCATTTCTACATGATCCTGTATGGGCATAAGTGTTTGTATTTCCAGTGTGGCAGCCCTTTGATCCCAAAAGAAACGTCTATTGGGATAATATTTTGCATCAATGAGTGACATAGAATTTCTTCCCGTAAGCCCGCCGCTAAATCCTGAACTAAGTGCAACAGGATCGGCGAATGCATTGGCCTGTTTGTGACAGGATGCGCAGGCAATATTAGTATTGATGGAAAGATTTTTATCATAAAACAAAACCCTGCCCAGTGTGGCTCCATTGTCTGAAATAGGATTGTTAGCAGGGGTATTTATCTGGCCTTGTATATTCGGTGACTGCAGGTAAGCGGGTATTGCAGGATTAGCATAATTAAAAGGAGTTGACGGCAAATTCAGGTAAGTAGCTACCGGATCAGGTACCGGGGCAGGAGTATCGCTGTTGTTTTTATTGCATCCGAAAATCAACAATACTAAAAATGGAATTGCTTTTACAAACAGGGCTTTGAATTTAGTTACAAACATGGTGGTTTTTTATAAGGCCATATGACTGGCCGGAGAATTAAGGGTTTAAGATACTATGATTTTTTTTATTATTCAGCAATTATACCCGCACTTATCCCTTTTGACAGGATGCCCGGGTGCATCCACGATTAAAAATCCTTCTCCCTGATAATTTCTTTTATTTGCACTATGATCTCTTCGGTTAATGACTTTCAGAATCCTTTTTTTATCGGTATAGCGGGAAGTGGTATGAGTGCTATTGCTCAATATCTGAAAGGTATGGGCAAAAAGGTAAGCGGCAGTGATCGTTTTTTTATAGAAGGTAAATACAATGAAACCAAAGAAAAACTGGAAGCTGAAGGCATTCATTGTTTTTTGCAAAATGGGGAAGGGATTACAACTGCAACAGACCTCGTAGTTATATCAACAGCAATAGAAGATACTGTGGCGGAACTGCAAAAAGCAAAAGCGCTGAATCTTCCGGTTATTAAACGTGCCGAATTGCTGGCTTTAATAGCAAAAAGTAAAAAAACAATTGCTGTTGGAGGAACCAGCGGCAAAAGCACTACCACTGCCATGCTTTTTGAAATCCTGGAATATGCAGGATTGAAACCCAGCATCATTACCGGTGCTGGTCTGACAAGCATTATTAAAGACGGAAAGATCGGCAATGCAAAAGTGGGAACAGGCGACCCGATAGCTATCGGGTGGTTGGTAATAGAAGCCGATGAAAGCGATGGTTCTATTATCGAATACCATCCTGAGATGGGATTGCTGCTGAATGTAGATAAGGATCATAAAGAGATTGAGGCACTGATGGAAATTTTCAAAACGTTTAAAAACAACAGCAGGTTATTTGTCGTGAATCAATCAAATTCTCTGGCAAGACAACTTTCACGAAACATTCAACAGGATTTTTCAACTGATCCAAACTTTCAAGCAGGATATATGGCGACTGATTTCAGGCAAAGTGGGTTTAGCATCTCATTTAAATTGAACGGAGTTGATTTCGGTTTGAATCTTGCCGGAAAACATAACATGGAAAATGCAGTAGCTGCTTCGGCAGTTGCTGCTCAACTTGGAGTTGATTTGAAAGTTTGTGCAGAAGCATTGAATAATTATCAAGGTATTTACCGTCGCCACCAGGTGTTAGGAAATAAAAATGGTATATGGCTGGTTGATGACTATGCCCACAACCCGGTAAAATGTGCAGCAGCGATTGAAGCTTGTCAGCCGGTGGCTCCTAAAGTTATTGCCTGGTTTCAGCCACACGGGTATGGCCCCACAAAATTTTTGCGCAAAGATTTTGTGCAGGAGATTGCAAAAGTATTAAGACCCGAAGATGAAATATGGATGAGTGAAATATTTTATGCCGGAGGAACAACAACTAAAGATATTTCTGCCAATGACCTGATTAACGATCTGAAGGCACTGGGCAAAAAAGTTTTTTTTGCAGAAGACAGGAATGACTTTTTACCGGCAGTCAGATCTCATTTTACCAATAACTGTGTATTGCTCTTAATGGGAGCAAGGGATCCTTCGTTGGAAAATTTTGCCAAACAAATATGGGCTGATTTATAAGGTAAAATTTAATAGTAACTTCATAGCCGAAAGACACGGTTATGTACACTGAGAGAAAAAAGAAATTTTTGGAACGGGCCATTGAATTATCAAAGCTTGGGATGCAGAACGGAAGTGGAGGGCCATTTGGTTGCGTGGTAGTTATGGATGATAAGATTATTGGAGAAGGTTGCAATATGGTAACATCCACCAATGATCCTACTGCACATGCAGAAGTAGTAGCTATAAGGGAGGCCTGTAAAAAATTAGGAACCTACCAGCTTACAGATTGTGAAATATATACCAGTTGTGAACCTTGTCCCATGTGTCTCGGCGCCATTTACTGGGCCAGGCCTAAACGGGTTGTGTATGCCAATACCCGTGAAGAAGCAGCTGCTATTGAATTTGATGATGCATTTATTTATGATGAAATTAATACGCAGCTTGGCGACAGAAAAATTCCATTTGAACATTTTCCCCATCCGAAAGCAAAAGAAATATTTGATGACTGGAAAAAATGGGAAGACAAAAAGAAATACTGATGAATTTTTTAAAAAAAATTCTCAGCAGGAACTATTGCTGAAGCATTCGCCTGATAAAAATATAGCTGAGAACCATCAGCAGTATCAGTATGAGAACCGCAATGTATAACCAGGGCTGATCTTTCAGTTTCATTTTTTCCCGTTGCTGCTTTTTCTTTTTCAATTTGCTTTTGAGGTTGCGGTTCAGGATTTCCACCATGTAGGCGATCTGCTGTTTGTCTTTTATTTCCTGCAAACCCTCTACGGCATCATCTGCAAATTCATTTTCCAGCAATATCTTTTCCACTTCATGTTTTTTTTCTTCCGAAAGTTTATTTTGCAGGTAAAGCAGCAAAGTTTCCTGGTTAACTTCGGTGGACAGGTGGGATAATATGTCTTTATAGTTTTCTGACATTTTATTTCCGGTTCATTTCTTCATTCAATTTTTTTTCAATCAGTATTTTAAGGTTTCGTTTACCATTCTGAATATGGCTTTTTACCTGCAGCATGGAGAAGCCTGTTTCGATGCTTATTTCGTAGTAGCTTTTCTTCTGCAGGTAAAACAAAGTTACACATTGCTGCTGCTCCCCGTTCAGCTCTTTTAATGCGGATTCCATCAGGGTCAGTGTATGATCATCCTGCAGCATTGCCTGCCTGTCAGTTTCTTCTTCAGGAGTTGCAGCAAGGCGGTCATTGATCTCAGCAGTAAATTTCCCGTGCCCGGCACGCAACTTCATTAAACAATGATTTTTGGCTACCATATATATCCAGGATTTAAAATACTCCACCCTGTATTTCTGCAATTCCTGGATCGCTTTTAAAAATATCTGCTGTACGCTGTCCTTTGCTTCTTCCTCGTTTTTTAAATACTTCATGCATACACCCAGTAACAATAATGTGTACCGCTGCAACAGTATGCCGAGCCATTCGTTATTATGGTCATCATAAAACTGTTCAAGCAGTTGCTGGTCGGGTATATGCCGGTATTTGTCAGCCTTCACAAGCGGAAAATAGTTATTTTGTTTTGACTTAGATGCGGTCCGTTGCAATTTCAATAAAAATTTGCTGCATTACTTTGCTTATATTGGATAAAAGTTTTGTATGGAGTATGCTGTTATCGCAGTACCTGCTGCACCGGTTCGCAGAAAAGCCCGTCACCAGGTCGAAATGGTGAACCAGCTGTTATTTGGTGAAGCTGTAAAAGTGCTGAAGACAAGAGGAAATTTATGGGTGAAGGTGCGTAGTCTTCATGATGGTTATGAAGGCTGGATGACCAGGACTTTAATAGAACCGGTTGAAGAACTTCCTGCTCTGGCAGTAAACGAATTTGTAACCACTGACCTGATAAGTACCCTTTTAATCAATGATAAGACTATGCAAATACCGGCGGGAGCATCCTTACCGGGTTTTGCAGATAGTAAGGGAAACCTGGGCAAGCTTTCATACAGTTTTACCGGAAATTATTTGAAAAGGCATGAGCAACAACCCGGGGCCCAGTTGCTTAAACTTTTTACGTTAAACTGGCTGAATGTACCTTATATGTGGGGTGGACGTACGCCATTGGGTGTTGACTGCAGCGGATTTGTACAGGTAAATTATAAAATGATGGGCATTGACCTGCCACGTGATGCCTGGCAACAGGCACAGGAAGGCAAACCGGTAAAAAAATTAAAAGAGGCACAGGCCGGCGACCTTGTTTTTTTTGATGATAAAGATGAGATCGTTCATGTAGGGATTCTGCTAAGTAATGAACAGATCATTCATGCATCGGGTAAAGTAAGGATTGATACGATGGATAAGAAGGGAATTATTAATGTGGATACCGGTAAAAGAACACACCGGCTGGAAGCGATAAGGAGAGTTTGGTAGTTATCTAAGCAAATATTCCCTTTACCCATCTTACAATGGCCGAATCCCACTCCAGCATTTTAAAAGCGGTATAAAACAGTATGACTGCAAATATCTTTTTCAACATTTCTTTGTCAATCTTTAAAGCAATACTGCTGCCTGCATAACTACCCACTACAAATCCAATAGCAAGGATGCCGATCACTTTAAAACTAATTGGCGTGCCTGCTTTATTGCATTCATAATAATACTTCAGGAAACCAAGGAGTACAACAGGGAAAGTCAATACTCCCAACGACATTCCCTGTGCCTGGTGTTGTGTATAATTTAAAAATAAAACCATGGCTGGCACCAGGATGATGCCGCCGCCTACGCCTACCAGGCCGCTCAACATTCCCGCAGCAAGCCCGATCAGGATGATGGTGATCACTAGTTGCGCTGTCATATTTTTTTGTTGATTAAGGTTCATGGATCATTTTTTAAAATTCTCTTTATATAAAGCAATGGCCTCTTCAATGATCTTGCAGGCCGTGGCCTTATCCTGGAAATTATCAATTTCCACTTTTTTATTCTCCAGCACTTTGTATTGCTCAAAAAAATTCCTTAGTTCCAGTAAAAAATGCTGGGGCAACTCTTCCATTTTAGTAATATGATTTACCGAAGGATCTTTGGCCGCCACGGCAATGATCTTATCATCCGGGATGCCATTGTCAATCATCTGCATATTGCCGATCACCGTTGCTTCAACAAGGCATAGCGACTGAACAGATTGGGAACAGATGACTAAAATATCCAGCGGATCATTATCCCGTGCCAGTGTTTGCGGAATAAAGCCATAATTGATGGGATAATGAAAGGAAGAATAGATCACCCTGTCCAATCTCAATAGCCCGGTAGCTTTGTCCACTTCATATTTTGATCTTGATCCCTGTGGTATCTCGATCAGGGCATTTACTTTTGCCGGTGCGTTTTCACCGTAATGAACTCCATGCCAGGGATGATTAACGGTTAACATGTTGCTGGTTACTGGTTTCTGGTTGCTTGTACCTTGTGCCTTGTTCCTTAACTTTTATTTCTTCGGTTTGTAATATAAACAATGCCTCCACCTGGACCTTCCAGAAAAATATTTTTGATCATTTATAATAACGGGTTGTGTCCATATCATGTTCATACAGGTACTTCAGGTCAATGAGCCACTCATCATTTACTTTCAGCACTTTTAACGTATCATGATCGTTCTTAAAGGAGTTGGAAAAAATAACAATCGTGGTGGAATCATTCACCGGCTCCACTTTATGAATATTGATGGATGAACCGCGGTAACCATTCTTTGTATCCGCATCTGTTTTCCGGTAACTGCGTTCGGCGGCATCCATGTATTGTATATTGGATGAATCGGGTAATAAATAAGTTCTCGCCTCGTCAAACTTTCCGTCTAATGCAGACCGGATAAAATCTCTTGCCGCATCAATATCATTTTCCGGCTTACCGGGTGATTGGTTACTGGTGCAGGCACAAAAAGAAAGAAACAAGAATAAAATCCCCCCGATAACTATCGGGGCTATCGGGATGAAACGGTATCCATTCATTCCTGCAAAATAATAAATCTTTGGATGCGCTTATTGTTTATCCTTCTTTGAATGATCCCCGTCACTACGAGGCGGGTTTTCTTTTTCATGTTCTCTGGTATAAGCACGGAGTATTTGTTTCACCATGCGGTGACGCACCACGTCTTCTTCATCCAGTTCAATATGTGCAATGCCATCAATATTTTTCAGAATGCGGACAGCTGTCAACAGGCCACTACGCTGATGCCTGGGCAGGTCCACCTGAGTCACGTCGCCATTAATGATGGCTTTGGCATTGGGGCCAATACGGGTCAGAAACATTTTTATCTGCAGGTCAGTGGCATTCTGCGCTTCATCCAGTATGATAAAAGCATTGTCCAGTGTGCGGCCACGCATATAAGCAAGCGGAGCTATTTCAATAGTTCTTGTGGTCATGTAATAACCGAGCTTATCAGCAGGGATCATATCATCCAGCGCATCATATAAAGGGCGCAGGTAAGGATCAATTTTTTCTTTCAGATCACCGGGCAGGAAACCGAGATTTTCTCCGGCTTCCACGGCAGGCCTTGTCAGTATGATCTTCTTTACCTGTTTATTCTTTAATGCCCTGACCGCAATGGCAACAGCAGTATAAGTTTTACCGGTACCTGCAGGGCCTATGGCAAAAACAACATCATTCTTTTCGGCTTCATGTACCAGTTTTTTCTGGTTGGCGGTTCTGGCCCTTACCGATTTTCCATTGGGACCAAATACAAGCACATCATTGGGATTGTGTTCTGTAAAATGATCCACCGTTTCGGCATCATCGCCACCAAGCACCTGCTCAAAATAATTTTCACTCATGTGGCCGTTCCGCTCCAGGTACGATACAATGAGTTCGATCTTTTCCCGGGCATTCTCAATCTGCTCAGGGGCGCCACTCAACTTAAGCTTTGTGCCGCGGGAGAGAATCTTCAGCAGGGGAAATTTCTTTTTGAGGATGTCTAGTTTACCGTTATTTACGCCGAAAAACTCAATAGGGTTTACGGTTTCGAGGTTGATGATAGTGTCTGTCAAATCACATCAATTTTAATTGGTTCCTGTTCCTTTATCATGGTGAGCGGAGCCGAACCATGTTTCACTAAGCCGGCGAAGAGTGGTACCGGATTACTATGCGTCTTCTGACCATTTTCAGAAGCTTACCCTTCCTTCTTTGTGCTACGAAGCCTTGGCGAAGTAGCATTTATCAAATATAACCTATGACAGTTATTATATCCTAAAGTTACTTATTAACAACTGTGAAAAGAATTTTTTCTGATGAAAATCTAGTTAATCATCTTTTATGTATTGTGCCTCTGACATAAATCATTTCATTCAATACCCAATATCAGTTGAATGGCAGCAGTATTAAATACCTTTGTTCAATGTCAGAAGATATAGAACCCATTAAAAGAAGTAAAGAATTAGCCCCGTTAAGCCGTGAACATCACGACGGATTATTATTTGCATGGAGGTTGAAAGAGGGATTAAAACTGAAATCAGCTGTTGGTAAAATGAAAGAATACACCTCCTGGTACTGGCAGCAACACATCAAGCCCCATTTTTTCCAGGAAGAAAAAATATTGCTGCCTTATTTGCCTTCGGATCATCCTATGGCCTTGCAGTTGAAAGAAGAACATGACCTGATAAGAGAATTCATTATAAGTCTTGACCAGGAAGCTGACAGGGGAACACTTGCCCGGTTGGCTGATTTGGTAAATGATCATATCCGTTTTGAAGAACGGCAGCTCTTTCCTTTTTTGGAGCAAACACTTCCTGCTGAAGATCTAAAGAAAATATATGACCAATTAGAAGAGCATCCTGTTTGTCCGGGTATATGGAAAGATGAGTTTTGGGTGAGAATGTAAAGAAAGAATGTCTTTAGAGATTCAATTTTCTATGATTACAGCATATTCTTCACCGTTTATATTTCAGCACCGGTTTTGCCGATGATGATATGCAACCCTGGTTTTCCGGGAACCATCTCGTCTGATTGAATTAAGTATCAGAACAGATGCCAGTCATATTTTTTCTGTTAAATAATATGAAAAGATATTTTATATAAGAATTGATGCCGAAGAATGATAATTTTTGCATTATAAACAGATTTCACACAAGAAAATGAAGCTTAAGTTTTGTTCCTTATTCTTTACTCTTTTACTGGCAGTGGTTGCTAATGGTCAGCTATATAAAATATCCGGCCTGGTGCTGGATAACAGGAAAGAACCTTTGCCGCTTGCCAGCCTTGAAATAAAAGAATTAAAGAAAGGGTTGGTCAGCAAAGATGATGGTTCATACGAGTTTTATCTTGAAAGGGGGAAATACGACCTGGTGATAAGCATGCTGGGTTTTAAAACAAAAATTGTTCCTGTGTATATTAATAATGCAGATGTAATAGAAAATATTACTCTGGAGACCGATGAGTCTGGCAGCCTGTCGGAAGTAGTTATAAGAGTAAAAGCAAGGGACAGGGCCGAGGAAATAATCAGGAATGTAATTATGCATAAAGAAAGCATTCTGGATGCCATAGGTCCATATTCCTGCAATGTTTATATTAAAGCTTTTCAGCTTGATTCAGGATTTACAAAAAAAAAGAATGAGAATGAAGGTGACAATATGGTAAAAGAGAATTATGAGAAAATGTCTCTCGCCGAAGTTTCACTCAGGCTTGATAAAGGAACCGGCGGACAGATAAAAGAAGAACGGCTTGGCGTCAATAAAAGAGGAAACACCGAAAACCTTTTTTATTTAACGGCTACAGACGGGGATTTTTATATTTACAACAACATGATACAGGCGCCGCCTGTTTCCAAAATACCTTTTGTTTCACCACTCAGTTACAGCGGGATGCTGGCATACAAGTTTAAAACATTGAAAACAGACCGGAAGCAGAAACCAAAAGTCTATACCATTGCAATAAGACCCCGTCAATTAAGCAATGCTACTATTGAAGGAGAAATAACTATCCAGGACAGTACCTGGAATGTTATGAGTGCAGAATTCAGGCTTCCACCTGCCCACATGCCCGAATATGATTACATGGAAGTGAAACAACAGTATGAAAATATAGGCGATAGCGGCCGGATGATTACCCGTCAGCAGTTTAATTATTATACCAAAACAAAGAAAGGCAAACTGTACGGAGAGACCACTGCTATTTATTCGGGATATGAGTTAAAGAAGAATTTCAGGAGAGGATATTTTGGTAATGAAGTAAGCACTACTTCAAAAGAAGCATATGAAAAAGATTCTACCTTTTGGAAATCAGTACGGACAGAACCCTTATCACAACAGCAGGCATTGTATGCAAAATACCAGGACAGTATTTACCGGTACATGAGGAGCGAAGCCTATCTCGATTCGATGGACAGGATGCTTAATAAAATAACCTGGGAAAAAGCGCTGATCTTCGGGCAGATATTTAATGATCATAAAAAAGAAAGAATGTGGGTACTGCCACCCATCACTTCATTGATCCAACCCATATCTTTTGGCGGAACCCGGTTAAAAATTGCGGGCGCCTTCCGTAAAACTTTTTCTTCCCGGAAAAATATATCAGTAGAGGGAGATATCAGTTATGGATTCCGTAACCACGATGTGAACGGCACAGTAGCTTTACGAAGGATGTACAACCCTTTCAGCCGGGGACACTACTCTTTAAAAGCCGGCAGGAATTTTGAATTTATTTATCCGGGCGATGCGTGGGTGAATGTGCTGAAGAGAAGCAACATTTATTTAAACAACTCTGTGGAGTTCGGTCATGAAGTTCAGATAGCTAACGGCGTTCATCTCTTCAACACTTTTGAAGTGGCTTTTCGCCGTTCGGTAAGCGATTATAAAGTGAGTAATAATGCCGACAGCATATTTGGTATTCCCAATGAGCCGCCTGTACCATTTGATGCTTATAACGCCACGTATAATGAAATAAAACTTTATTTAACGCCTGCCTTGAAGTATATCAGGGAACCAAAGGAAAAAATAATACTGGGTTCCAAATGGCCCACCTTTTATGTAATATGGAGAAAGGGCATACCAAAATTATTCTCAAGCAAAATAGATTTTGATTACGTGGAATTTGGATTGATCCATCGTATTAACCTTGGAGTAGCTGGTAATACCACTTACATCATTAAGTCAGGCGACTTTTATAATACCAAAGACCTGCGAATAATTGACTATAAATTTATGCGCCAGGGCGACCCACTTTTTTTCCAGAATCCACAGAAAAATTTCCAGGCGCTGGACTCCACCTTTCCTGTGTTTGACCGCTATTTCCAGGGAAATCTGTTGCATGAGTTCAATGGGGCATTAATTAATAAGATTCCTTTTCTGAAAAAAATAAAACTGCAGGAAATTGCCGGCGGCGGTTTTTTGATTGCACCTGAAAGAGACTTTAGATACCTGGAATTTTTTGCCGGAATAGAAAGGGTATTTAAATGGCCTTTTAATCCTTTGGCAAGAGTGAAACTGGGTGTTTATGTAGTAGGCTCCGTGGCCAATAAATTCAATAATCCTGTTCAGGTTAAAATAGGATTAACTACCTGGGACCGGTTTAGGAATGACTGGCGGTGATTTTGTTTTCTGTTGAGTTATTGGATGAGAAAATTATCCCATATGGCTAAAAGCCAAAGAATAAAACTGCGAGGGCATGCCTCTTTGACTTGAGTAGTAGTGATTGAATAGAATCCAGCTGTTGGTGACAGCACCGCACAAAGCCCATACACACAGCAACTGCGGCGTAAAGGATTTTTATTTTTTGGGGAAAGCAGTTGTATAACCACCACCAATGTTGTCAGCAGTGTTTTCATTCGATTAAAATTCTCTTTGTCCAAGTTTCACTTCCATTTGTTACTTGCACGAAATAAACTCCCGATGGCAATTTGCATATGATAGTTTTCTGTGTACCATTGAAAAACTCTGAATAAACTTTTACTCCCATCACATTAAACACATTCACTTCGCCTTGGTTTATGTTTTTATTTAAAGAGATATTGATGGTGCCATTTCTAATGATAGGATTTGGATAAATGTTTAATTTTTGGTAAATAGCATTTGAGTCAGGTAAACCTAAATTAATACTACAACCACTTATAAAAGGTACAAAATTCACCAAACCAAAGGAAGGGTTAATATATCCGTCATAAATTTTAGTCCGTATTTGTATGGAGTCTTCTAAGCACCAGCAATTATTCGGAATATAAGCATTATTTATTCCCGAATTTTTTAAATTGAATAGAATGTTATTACAAATGGAATTGTTTTGAAACTGAATGTATCCATTAAAAAAAGAAAGCATCTCAACACCAACAATGTTATAATAAACTTGATTTTGTTTGAAAGTGTTGTTGCCCGAGTTGAAATAACACTTCACTCCTATGTTGTTATTGTAAATCGTATTACCGACAGCAGAGCCATATGGCGACAAGGCAATATTAGTGTTATTATAAAAAACGCAGGTGTCAACATGTTCGAAACCATTTACTCCATCTACATTATTGACAAATAAACTATGACTAACTCTACCACCAAATTGAACATAGTTTAATGCAGAATTATTAGATTCAAAGCGACAATAATTAAAATATGTTCCAGGCATTCCTCCATCATAATTAACTCGTAAATTTTTATAAAAATAACAATGATTGAAGATATAGGGGCCATGGTATGCTATATCCAAATCAATAAAATTAGTCGCATACATTCCTTTGCAATATTCCATTCGTAACTGATTGCCTACTCCTAATGGGTTCGTTGTTCCAACTACTACAATTCCTTTCCATATTCCTTGATTAGGAGTAGTTGAACTCGATGTGAAAGTAATTGAATCCTTCAAAGTCCCTATAGCTAATAATTTACCTCTGCACTCAAAACCAATTCCATCATTAAACTTTACAATTACGCCAGGCTCTATTGTTAATGTGTTGTCAGGGAATAAAATTAATTGACTTATGACAACATATGGACTATTAGATAATGTCCATATTGTATTACTGTAAATACCTCCACTTACATACGTCTGCCCCTTCACAACAAAAGAAATTATTATTAGAAAATTAATTGCAATTATTCTTTTCATTTTAACTTGCTTTTGGGATCTAAAAAAAATGATTAATATTCTTAATCTACATATAAGACGTAGTTTGAATTAGCATTACCGCCAACCAGCATATTGCCTTAAGTCTTGTTCCAAATTTAAATAATTATTAATGAAAATCAGAATAAAGGAAAATGATTTTACAATAGATATTGCTGAATAGCGAACCGAACCCTGAACTGAGCGTAGCAACAGGCGATGCCATGAAATACTGAAGCTGGTAATCAAAAATTTATCTTACCACCTCGCCACTATCTTAAAATTC
>JAHEZF010000060.1 GCA_023251215.1 Sphingobacteriales bacterium
AAGTCCATTTGACGACTATAAAAACTTTCTTTCACCCAAGACAATTATTAAAGACGGAGTTGTTTTCAAAAACTAAAACAGCACATATTGACGGAAGAAAAACGGCACACAACATTCGGTGACTGATGCACAACTACCCTCCCCAAAAAATAAAAAACCTTACCCCTGCTGATTTTTGAACGTGGTTTTCTGTGATCTCCGTTTTTATTTTTTGAAATCTTTTCCTGACTGCCTGAGTCAGCCGGTGAATGATGAACACCGAAGTATAAGACTTCATCATTCATTATTCCTTGCTCATCTGTTCATTATTCAATCAATTCACAACTGGAAATTCTATGTAGAAAGTAGTTCCCCTGCCCTGCTCCGTTTCAAACCAAATTTTCCCTTTGGCCTGCTCTACAATTCCCTGGCACATGGCAAGACCGAGACCCGTGCCTGATGATTTGGTAGTGAAGTTGGGAACGAAAATATGTGCCTGCATTTCCGGTGCAATCCCCTCGCCGTTATCTTCTATGCTGACGCGGATCTTACCGTCGTTATGCTCTTCTGTTATTTCGATGCGGCAAATAACATTACTATTGCAGGCTTCTACGGCATTGGCAAAAAGATTGGTGAACAAACGGTTCATTTGTGTTTTATCAGCTTCTACCATCAGCTTTCCTTCCACAGGGTTCCATTTCAGTTCTACGTTGCTGTTGGGTTGATACAATTCTTTCAATGAACCGATCACATCATGCAGGTCAAATATTTCCACATTGGTATTGCCAATATTTGCAAACTGGGAAAAATCAGCAGCAATTTTTGAAAGATGGTCTATTTGTTCCACCAGTGTATTAGCCACATTACCGGTAAGTTCTTTTACATTCGGCTGGTTGCCATTGATAGCTTTCTGCAAGTATTGAAGACTCAGCTTCATCGGTGTCAGCGGATTTTTGATCTCATGTGCTACCTGTCTCGCCATTTCCCGCCAGGCTCCTTCCCGCTCACTCTTGGCCAGTACAACAGCACTATCGCCCAGCTTGGCAACCATTTTATTATATTCCTTTACCAACTCGCCAATTTCATCATCCCTGTTCCAGATGATGGCTTCATTCATTTTGCCCAGGTTCACCTCTTTCATTTTATTGCTGATGATGGAAAACGAACCGGTGATCCGGTTGGTGATGAACAAAGCAATAAGGCCGGCAACTAAAAATATAAAAGCATTCAGGTTAATGATGGTAACAAGAAAATTAGATATTTCCTGGTTCAGTTCCCTTTGTGATGTAAAATAAGGGATATTAATATACTCATATACTTTCCCTTCTTCATCCCTGACGGGGGCATAAATGCTGAGATAAGAAAGGTTTCCTATCTTTTCTTCCTGTGCATGCTGCACCTGCCTCATCCTGCTTAAATGATAAAACGCACCGGGATCCATTTTTTTACTCAACACCCCTTTGTTATAAACGTTGGCTTCGGAAGAAACGTACAGGTCGCCATTCAATGAATACACATTCACATCCACACCGTGAATGTCCGAAACGTCATTCACCAGTTTTTGCAGGTCGTAATTGGCAACCGAATCATAGATCTTTATCACATCATCAAATGTATAGTTCTCGGTTATCCTTTTCTGCATCTCATTCACCATGATCTTCATGGTACGGCTGAGTTTATCACTGTTGTTACGGTTAAACCGGCTGATAAAAAAAGAAATAGTGGCTACACCGATGATCAGAAAAGAAAAAATACTGATAAAAATAATGGTGCTGTGCACCTGGTCGCGGATGTTCAACTGCAATATTTTTTTCAATTCTTTCCTGTTATACCCGGTCCGCAGGAGCAGGGAAATAAGCTGAACCAGCGCCACCAAAAAAAGAAATGAGCAAAAAATATAAGAGAACAGTGCAATAGTTTCGATGACCGTATCCTTTTTTCGTGCAATAACAATCACTTTTTCCCTGCCGGCTTTATACCACAGCTCGTCAAAATCCCCGTTACTTCTTTTTTCAAATTCATATTTGGGCATTTCATTGCCTGCAAGGGTGATGGCAAAAGGATATTTTCCGGGAGGAGAAACCAGCCTGTTATTAATGTAAACAGCATTGGAATAAATGGGTGAATTTTCCGGATCTGTTTCCTTGAACTGTTTAAAGAGCTCAGGAAATAAAGCATCACTGCTGTATTTTTTTGGATTTGAAACAATGAAAAAAGTACCTGTCTTATTCCCGGCTGAATCTGTTACTTCCCGGCGGGTTATATAATTGAATTTATCAAAAGCCGTTTCATAATAGAATAATCCTTTTATTGTAGTTGGTTTTGAAGTTACGTTGACAACCGTATTCAATGCATTATATGAGGTGGGGTCGTCGTTATAAAGACTCATATTCTTTTCATCATATACATATAAACGGGTATCGTACTTATTCAGATAGCCGCTGTAGTTCTCAGTGATGATGCTGTCACGGAAGGCTTTATTCTGGCGGAGATCGCCGAACCTGAAAAAATTATTGCTGAGAAAATCATTGTCCAGGTACTGAATGGCAATGCTCATTAATCGTTCACTGGAAGGATCTGTCTGCATAGCCAGTTTGTCTGCCATTCGTTTTCTTTTTTCCCATTCCACTTTGCCATTCTCAGCCAGCATAATAGCGGCAATGGAAACAGAAAAAACAAATATCCAGAACAAAATGCCGGCAACATTGATGTGAATGCGGTTAAAAATAACATCCCGTCTGTTCATCAGCCAGGTATAGATAAGGAGCCATAGAAGGACCGGGATATAAAATAATACTTCCGGATGACCGGAACGGATGGTCAGGTAAAACAATCCGGCAAAGCCAATTGCAAAATAAACCAGTACAGGTTTATCCCTGAATAATGGAAAAATAAAACGGAATAACAGCTGCGAAAAATAATAATACGACAATGAAAGAAAAGCCAACACAACAAAACCTGCCACTGTAAAGCGGTTCAGGCTGAAAAAATCTGTTACATCAAAGGAAATTTTTGAATCGGCCACCATGCTTTTGAGCACTGTTGACAAAAGAAATGTTGAAAATAGCAACAAAAACAAAGATAAAAGGCCTGCTGCCCACCGTAATCGCGGAGTAAAATTCTCTGTGGGTTTTTCAACCGGCCGCAGCTTTGACCCTGCAAACAAAACAATCCAGCTAAACAAAACTGAATTAACTAAAAGATCGCCTAAAGACCGTTGAACAGGATTGGAGCCATAGATCACAGGATTGAATAATTCAAACTGTCTCAGGTTTAATATTGCAGGATAATAATAAGTAAGAAGACGAATACTCAATAATACTACTGTTAGGAAACCGATTGCCATCCATGGCCCCTTCTGCCCTGCTATTGATTCTGCTTTCAGATGAATAAAAAATAACAGGAATAGCACTGCTCCAAACCGCAGCCAGATGGTAAGCCTGTCATTATAAGGTACTGCCCCCGATGCTTTTTTATCAAGGTAAAAAACTGTTTCTCCTGCACCTGTTTTTACCGGAAATTCAGTTTCCTTTTTACTGATCAACACTCTTTTCTCTGCCGACCTGCTAAAAGCAAATTGCCAGGGCAGGTATTCCGTTTCAATAAAATACTCTGACCGGATAGGAATGACAGCATAGGATAAAAATTTATCGGGAATACCCTGCAGATTGAAAGTTTGTTTAATAATATAATAATAACCATTTGCCAGATGTTCAAAATACCCGCCGTCAGGAAATGAATAAGTTTCGGGAGGAGGAACTATCTGCTGGTCGCTCCAGAATTTCATCTCCGTATTACCAAATGCACTAACTGAATAAAAAAATATCCCATATTTTTTTGATGCCAGCCGGTTAAACTCATTCAGTGATTCTTTTTTTTCAAACAGCCGTCGTACCAGCGCCGTATCATTAAGCAAAGCAGTAAAATCTTTTTGCCGGTTGTTGATGTATCTTTCCGCCATTCGCACTTCCCGTCTCACCGATGAACGATTGCTGTAAAGTGTATTAAACACATAAGAAAGAATAAAAAGAAATGAAGCCGCTGTCAGCAAACTGTATTTGGCAATGGAAATATTTGGAAAAGATGGCTTCACTGTTCTTTTTGTTGTTTAATGTTGTTCCAGATGGCATCCATTTCCGGCAGACTCATCTGGTTCAGGTCTTTGCCATGCTGCAAAGCCTGTTGCTCCATTTGTGTAAACCGTTTAATAAATTTTTTATTGGTTCGTTCCAGAGCATTTTCGGCATCCAACTGCAAAAACCGTGCATAATTGACCAGGGTGAATACCAGGTCGCCAAACTCTTCTTCTGTCCTTGCATAGTTGCCTGCCTCAATAGCCGATCTTAGTTCTTCTATCTCTTCTTCAACTTTTGTCCATACCTGTTCTTTATTCTCCCATTCAAACCCAACCTGTTTTGCTTTTTCCTGGAGCCGCATGGCTTTCACTATTGCAGGCAGTGACAGTGGCACGCCGCTCAGAACAGATGTCTTGCCCTCTTTCAATTTCAGGTTTTCCCAATTTTTTTTAACATCATCTTCATCGTTTACCAGAATATCGCCATATATGTGCGGATGCCGGGCAATCAATTTTTCGCAAATGCAATTGATCACTTCTTCCAGTTCAAACTTTTTTTGTTCACTGCCTATCTTTGAATAGAAAACAATATGCAGCAACAGGTCGCCCAGCTCTTCCTTTATACCCTGCCAGTCTTCATCAGTAATAGCATCGGCCAGTTCATAGGTTTCTTCTATTGTCATTTGACGAAGCGACTGAATTGTTTGTTTTTTATCCCAGGGGCATTTTTCCCTTAATTCATCCATTATTTCAATTAACCGTAAAAAAGCGTCAGCGGGTTTTGTTTTCATTTTATTTAATTATAATGTAACTGCAGAAAAAAACAAGAAAAATATAAGCAATATCAACATCATGATAAGCGACCAAAAGGCTACAAATAAAAATTTTAAAACCGTTTTACCCCTGCCCTGGCCGTAAAAGTTTCGCATGGCTTTATACAGGTAAAAAAATAAGCCAATGAAAAGAGCTGCTATCAGTAAACCTATAAAGTCCCACCGGGTAAGGTCACGCAGTTTATTAAGAGCAAATACTGCCATCAGCAGAATGAAAGTGAAAATATAAAGATGAATAGTGAACACTCCATGATCAGCAAAATAAAATTGCTTCCGTCTTATATAAACCAATTTCAGCAGAAGAGCAAACAATGGCAGTGAAATAAAAAGCATATACGGCAGCTTGTGCAAAACACTTTCTCCAAATTTATTAAGGGCCTCCCCGGGATTCTCCCTGTATTTGTTATAAATCCCGATTTCCTTTTTGGTTAGCCGGCGGATAAACCATCCATCTCTTTCAGAAGGCGGTAAAGTTCTTTCAATGGAGTCATACTCTTCTGCACTTTTATATTTAATGGCCGAAAAACTCAGAGAGACACCCCCGCCATTACCTTCAATCTGAAGCAGGTCTTTTACGGTAAGAACCTTGCTGGTATCTTTTGCATGTAGCATTTGAGTTTTTAAAAAAACATTCCCGGTATCAGTTTTGAGTTTTTGCTGTAATTGCTTCACATAATCTGCCCTCTCAGAAATTGATAATGGCTTGTTCACATTTTTGTTGATAGATTCTGCAGGTTTAAACAAGCTGAAAAATAACAAAAAGAAGATAGCCGAGGTAAATACATACATTCTTACCGGGTGCAGGTAACTGGCCCTGCGGCCAAGCATATATTCTTTGGATAAAAAGCCCGGCCGGAGGATCAGATGATGTACCGTATGAAAAAAGCTGCTGTCGAAATGTGTGATGTCATAAAAAAAATGGATGACCATGTGCCAGAAAGTTTCTTTAGGCACCACATTTTCCTGTCCGCATACATGACAATACCTGCCCTGCAGCATGGCGCCACAGTTCAGGCAGTCCTTCTCTTTTCGTTGCGGAACATGAGACACAATAAAACTTTTCTTAAAAATAAGTACAAAAATACAAGCAGCCTTTCTTTTTCGTTAATGAACAATCGGGTATTTTTGAAAAATAAAAACAATATCTGCCGGAATGAAAAACATTTTACCCGTAATTGCCACACTAAGTTGCTGTACCCTGCAGGCACAATACTATTTTAATGACATCATCGGCACCGGGGAAACTAACCGGCAGATGAATACCTACCTTGCCAATAAGGTACAAACTGTTTCAGCAAAAGGTTACAATCCACAAGGGGTAATAACAACTGATTTTTCGGAATCACAGGAAATAATGCAAAACGGAACTTTGTTAAAGATCAGCACCCGCAATCCAAATACAACGATACTTTATTACCGGTACAACAACAAGGGCATCCTGACAAGCATAACCGATTCATCCGGCAATGTTCAAAGTATAACCACTTATGAGTATGACCCTGCCGGAAGAATAAGCACAGTGCAGAACAACCTTAAAGATACAGCCAATGATTTTAACCAGACTGAAGTTCACAGATGGAGCTACAATGCTGATGGCAAACCCGCTACAATGTGGCGTACCATCAACAATGCCGACAGTATGGAGGTTCGTTTTATGCCCGATGAAAACGGCAACACAGGTGATGAACGGATGTACAAAAGAGGGGTTGAAACAGGAGTTGTTTATTATTATTATGACGATAAAAACCGGCTTACGGATATAGTACGGTACAACGCCAAGGCCAGGCGACTGCTCCCTGATTATATGTTTGAATATGATGATAATAACAGGGTGATACAAAAAATAACTACTACCTCAAGCCTCAACCTTAGCTACCTTATCTGGAGGTATTTATTTAACGAAAAAGGATTAAAGACCAAGGAAGCTCTCTTCAATAAAAACAAAGAGCTGACAGGAAAAATAGAATACAGCTATACCTTTGGCCAATGATTACTTATGGACAATCCCAATTTTATATTCTTCCATTGGAAAAAAGAACAGAAGGTTTTAGAGAAGAATCTTGGCATACTTAAACAACACTCTGATACAAATGCGGTGCATGACCTGCGGGTAGCGATAAAAAAGTTAAGGGCAATTCTCAAATTATATATTTTAATAAAACAAGAACCGGAATGGCAGTACCTGTTAAAAAACACAGAACTGCTTTTTGCTGTTCTCGGCAAACAGCGGGATGTAGAAATATGTCTTGGCCTGGTAACAACCTATGAAAAAGAAACCAATTGCCGCTATGCTGAATTAAAACTATACCTTCAATCATTATTAAAAAAAACTCAGTATTGGTCCAAACGGGCCCTTCATCAGTACCGGAAAAAAGAGCTAACTAAAACGGCGTTTTTATTACAGCTGGATGAGGAGTTGCAGGAGAAAGAGCAGGTGATTCAAAAAATTCTGCTTATTCTCCATTCGCATCTTGCAGACATCAAAAAATATTTCAGGCAACCGCATAAGGTGCGGCAACATCTTAAAGAGATCTATTACTGGATAAATATTATTCCTGATGATCCCCGTTTACAGGCATACCATAAAAAAGAGCTGCACATAATACTGGATGATTTTGGCAACTGGCAGGACCAGGAAATTTTGCTTACCATAATGAAACATTTCAGAAAGGACTATCTGCCCCGGTCTTTCCCTGAATATGATTCAATGAAAACACTTGAGAATATTGTGAAAGAAAAAAAAGAATCCTTGTTAAAAACTACAATTCCAAAGACAAGACGTCTGCTCAAAAAAATTTCTGCAGCGCAAAAAAAGCAAGTAATAAGTGTCGTTGATATAGAATTTAATCCCGAATCCAGCCCAACTGATATCATTTAAGAGGGGGATTCCCGGAATGATTCTAAAGCGAAAGCTTGCATTTTACATTTTACATTCTACTTTTTTCATTTTAAATTTGCCGCCCGCCCGGGTGGCGAATCCCGATAGCTATCGGGAGGTAGACGCATTGTCATCAGGTGGTCCCGCAATAGCGGGAAAAGGTTGTGTCCCGATTCAATCGGGGTCCCGGTCGAAAAAAAGTTCTTGCATTTTAGTTCCTTTGATTTTTTATAAAAACAATTTGCCCGGGTGGCGAAATTGGTAGACGCACTGTCTTCAGGTGGCAGCATCCGAAAGGTTGTATCGGTTCGAATCCGATCCCGGGCACGAAAGAATCTCAACCTCAAAAAGGTTGGGATTTTTTTATGT
>JAHEZF010000061.1 GCA_023251215.1 Sphingobacteriales bacterium
CTTCAAAAACAATTTGAAACAAAAGGACTCAAATGGCCTGCGAAATATATCTACATCCGGTCTTTTAAGTACGACAGCCAATTGGAAGTATGGGTAAAGAATGAGATCAAAGACCCCTTCCGGCTTTTTAAAACCTATAAGGTTTGTGCCCTTGCGGGAACACTTGGGCCAAAGAGAATGGAGGGAGATTACCAGGTGCCCGAAGGATTTTATTATGTCAGCGAATTCAATCCAAACAGCACATACTATTTATCGCTGGGTATTAATTATCCAAATGTTTCAGACAGAATTTTAAGTGATTCACTCCGGCCCGGAAGTGAAATTTATATTCATGGAAGTTGTGTAACGATTGGTTGTATTCCTATTACTGACCAGCAGATAGATGAATTATATATTCTGGCGGCTTATGCTAAAAACCAGGGACAGGACTTTATCCCGGTTCACATTTTCCCGGTCCGGTTTGATGTGCCTAAAAGTGTAAGCTATCTTGAGAATCTTACCAGGGATGACCCCGACCTGAAAAAATTCGTCGCTAAGCTGGAAGATGCGTTTAATTATTTTGACAAGTACAAAAAACTGCCGGTGGTAATGATCGGCGAAAAAGGGGAATATATTATTGATGGTGCGTTGCCCCATAAAGTGATTAAAGATGAGAAGCCGGGTAAAAAAATTTCAGTTCAGCACCGGGTAAGAAATGTAGGAGCATTGGCAGAAGCAGTTCATCAATGGCCTCAATTTCCAGGCGGTGGCGAAGCTTTCATCGGGTATCTTGAACAATTGGGCAGAGATATGGCGGCTTATTTACCCAAAACTGTAAAAAAAACTTATGTGCAGGTAGAGTTTATTGTTGATAAAGATGGTGTACCTACAAATTTCAAAATTCTTAAAGGAATCGGCAATGAGGATTTCAATGATGAACTGATCTCCCGGATGGAGAATATGCCGGTTTGGAAACCTGCTTTGCTCAATGATAAACCTGTACCAAAGAAAATGGTGCAGACGATAACTGTTGGGGCCTTATAAATTTTCTTTTCCGGTTATTGTATTAAAACCTGTATGGTTTCAGGAGTTTGTTGACGCAGCAGGATCTTTTTACCGTTCGTTAGTTTTTCAAACAACTCTTTATTGTAATGACGGATAGTAAGCAGTGATAATCCTTTTACCAGTTTCACATCCAGAAATTCTGCAGCGCCTGATGCCAGCTTTTCATTTTTTTCATTCCACTCATCCAGCACACATAAAAAACTGATGGCGCCGTTCTGTGTCAGGTTGGGTTTGATATTCAGTTTTTCAAAAAGATGATAGAGGTGACCGATATGTTGCTCCCCGACAAAAGAAAAATCTTTTGAACTCATCTCTATCATTACCTGTTTTTCTTTCAGTACAATTATGGGTGGTAAATGATGGACAGGCATATTATGAATGATCGTTCCGGGTAAGGTGGAGTTTAAAAAACATTTTACATACAGTGGAATGTCTTTATTCTGCAGTGGTTTAATTGTTTTTGGATGGATGACCTGTGCTCCGTAATAAGCCATCTCGATCACTTCATTGTAATTCAGTTCTGCAATCGGCCTTACATCCGGGAACTGTTTAGGATCGGCATTCATTACCGCTTCCACATCTTTCCAGATGGTCAGACTTTCGACATCAAGCATATTGGCAAAAACGGCTGCTGTGTAGTCACTGCCTTCTTTGCCCAGGGTGGTGCTTTCATTTTCATCGGTTGCTCCTATGAAGCCCTGGGTCAAAACAATATTTGTATCGTTGAACAATGGAACTATTGAACTTTGAACATTTGAACTTGTCATTTCCCAATCAATAGTTGCGTCCCGAAAATCATCATCGGTACGGATAATATCCCTGACATCTATCCATTTGTTTGCAATCCCTGTTTCATTCAGGTAAGCGCTTACAATAGCTGTTGAAAACAATTCGCCGGCACAGGCCACCTGGTCATAATAGTAATCATAACTCCGCACAGGCTTATCATGCAGCAACCATTCTACCTCGGTGAAAAAATTTTTGAGTTTCCCTTCGCAGGCCAGGTAATGGGTGACCAATAAATATTTTGCAGTGGTTATGTGTTGTTGTTTTACCTGTTCAAATAATTTTAGCGCTTCTTCTATTTTTTCATTCCAGAAAGCATCTGTCACTTTTTCAAGCGCATTGGTGGTTTTACCCATGGCAGAAATAATAACTAAAATCTTTTCATGGGGAAACTTGCGCAGAATATCGGCCAGGTTTATTATCCTTTCCACACTGTTCACTGATGCTCCGCCGAATTTGAAAACCTTCATGTTTATTGATAAGTTGAAAAGTTAACAAGTTAATAAGTTCGCAAATGTCGTTAAAAATATGCCTGCTGGACCTTGTTAACTTTTCAACTTATCAACTATCTCCCTAATCCCTTACTTTTGTCAACAACCTTAAACTTGCCAGCATGATCGTAAACCGCAAAGTCCTTACATTAGATGAGTTCACCATTCAGCAACTCCGCAGCATTCCCAAGGCTACCGGAGAATTATCAAGCTTGCTGCGTGATATTGGCCTTGCAGCAAAAAGAGTAAATGTGGAAGTGAACAAGGCAGGGCTGGTTGATATTTTAGGTGATGCGGGAACCATTAATGTGCAGGGTGAAGATGTAAAAAAACTGGATGTGTATGCCAATAACCAATTTTTAGGTGTGTTGCAGCATGGTATCAGTTCCGCAGGAATGGGAAGTGAAGAATTGGCAGATATTGTTGTTTTTAATGATGAGATAAGCAACAATTCAAAATACGTGGTAATGATAGACCCGCTTGACGGCAGCAGCAATATTGATGTAAATGTTTCTATCGGAACTATATTTTCGGTGTACCGGAGGGTAACTGAAAAAGGAACGCCATGTAATCATTCAGATTTCCTGCAGAAGGGAACGGAACAGGTGGCTGCGGGGTATATTATTTATGGTTCATCTACGATGATGGTGTATGCAACAAGAAGAGGAGTGAATGGGTTTACATTGGATCCGTCAATTGGTGAATTCACGTTGAGCCATCCTGATATTAAATGCCCGGATAAAGGGAAAATTTATTCTGTGAATCATGGAAACTTTTTTAAGTACGATGAAAAAGTAAGAAAGTATATCAACCTGTGCCAGAATAAAACAAAATCTGACGGAGGACCATACACTCAACGATATATTGGAAGCATGGTAGCCGATGTGCACCGCAACCTGATTAAAGGCGGCATTTTTATGTATCCCGGTACTACAGATAAGCCCAATGGAAAGCTTCGTCTTTTATATGAGTGTAATCCTTTTGCATTTATTGTAAGTGTAGCCGGTGGAAAAGCTACAAATGGAAAACAAAGGATACTTGATATTCAGCCAACGGAATTGCACCAGCGGACTCCTCTGTTCATTGGCAGTAAGTTGATGATGGAAGAGTTGGAAACTTATATTAACTGAGAATCATTGAAAATGGCTAATAAAATTATTTCCGTAAGAAACCTGGTTAAGAATTATGGTAGTTTCCAGGCAGTAAAAGGCATTAGCTTTGATGTGTATGAAAGTGAGATTTTTGGTTTACTCGGTCCCAATGGAGCAGGCAAATCAACTACACTGGAAATTATTGAAACACTCCGTGAGAAAACAAGCGGGGAAGTAATAGTGGATGGATTGAACCTTGATAAGCAACCGGGTGAAATTAAAAAAATAATTGGCGTACAATTGCAAACAAGCGGTTATTATCCAGGATTAAATCTTACACAGCTGATAGAATTATTCTGTGGTTTGTACAACCGTGATATAAGCCCTATGGAATTGCTGGAGATGGTAAACCTGAAGGACAAAGCCAGATCAAAATTTAAAGAACTCAGCGGTGGACAGAAACAAAGATTTTCTGTGGCTACAACACTGATCAATCAACCAAGAATTATTTTTTTGGATGAACCGACCACGGGTCTTGATCCGCAGGCAAGGAGAAGTTTGTGGGAGCTTGTAAAAAAGATTCGTGAAAGAGGTGCCACAGTTATCATCACTACGCATTACATGGATGAGGCTGAGTATCTCTGTAACCGTGTTGCCATTATTGATTCGGGAAAAATCGTTGCGATGGATAGTCCTGATAAACTGATTGATAATCTACTGGCAACTGGTTTTGAACGACCCAGAGAAATGAAACTGGCCAATCTTGAAGATGTTTTTATTTCATTGACCGGGCATTCATTGAGAGAGGAATGAAATGAAGTATGAAGTATGAAGTACGGTGTTCGATTTGCATAAACTGACTAATTTGACTTATATGACCACAATGACAGCTGATCTGCGTTACCCGATCGGGGAGTATGAACCTAAACCATTTTCAATTCCTCAAAAAGTTGAATGGCTGGCTGATATAAAATTTTTACCTCTTCAATTAGAAAATGCTGTGCTTAACCTGGATGAAGCCCAGCTTTATACTCCTTATCGTGAAGGAGGATGGACTATACAACAAGTAGTACACCATGTGGCAGACAGCCATATGAATGCCTATTGCCGGTTTAAACTGGGATTGACAGAAGAGAATCCTACTATTAAGCCTTACAATGAAAAACTGTGGGCAGAGTTCAGTGATGTGCAAAAACTGCCCATCAATATTTCTATTACCCTTTTGCATGCATTACATCTGCGCTGGCACGAAACCCTGAAGTATATAACTGATGAAGAATGGAATAACCGGACAGTAGTTCACCCGGAGTATAAAAAAACAATGAGATTATGGTATTTGCTTGGTATGTATGCCTGGCACGGAAAACATCATGTGGCTCATGTAACTTCACTCCGGGAAAGGATGGGGTGGTGATAAATGTAAAATGCAAGATGCAGAATGTAAAATTTAAAATGAAACCGGCAATTTTACATTTTGTGTTTTACATTTTACATTCTATATTTTCAATATGAAATGGAAAATTCTTTCTTCAAAATATCTCTTCAATGATCTTTGGTTCAAGGTAAGAAAGGATATTTGCGAAACGCCGGAAGGGAAGATCATTGATCCTTATTATGTTTATGAATTTCCCACATGGGTTACAGCACTGCCGGTAACCAATGATGGAAAGATCATTTTGGTAAAGCAATACCGCCATGCATTAGAGGAAATCTGTATTGAAACTCCCGGTGGTTGTGTGGATGATACTGATAAAAACCTGGAGGAAGCTATTGCAAGAGAACTACTGGAAGAGACAGGCTTTTCTTTTTCTTCTTATGAATATCTGGGGAAAGTTTCGCCCAATCCCTCCACCAATAATAACCTGATGCACATGTTTCTTGCCAAAGGAGGTCAGAAGATGTCGGAACAAAAACTGGATGGAAATGAAGAAATAGAAGTGGAATTTTTTACTGTTGATGAAGTGAAGCAATTGCTGAAAGAAAATAAGATCATACAAGCTATGCATATCAGCTGCATTATATATGCGTTGGAGAAAATGGGAAGGATAGTCTTATAGGTCATAAAAGGCAGATAAGTCAAATAGGTCATATCAGTAAAAGACATTATAAATTTTAGCTTCCATGACCCATTTGACTTATTTGACCATTTCCACTTCTCCAACTAAGAATACACTGCCACAAACAAGTATCAGGTCGTCGTTATGTGCTTTATTCAACGCAGCATGTAACGCAGAATTTACTTCTGAAAAAGATTCCCCTTTCAGGCCTGCGTTATTAGCTTTCTCCATCAACACATTTTCAGGCAGGGCTCTTGGTATTTGTGCTTTTGTAAAATAATATTCAGCATTCGCAGGCAGCAGTGATAATATTTTTTCAATTTCTTTATCTTTAACCAGGCCCAGTATAATATGTAAATTGTGATGATCAGTTACTTCAAGTTGCCTGACCAATTGCGTTATACCATCTGCATTATGTGCTACGTCCAGAACTACTAATGGTGACTGATGTATGATCTCCCATCTGCCATGTAGGCCAGTCAGTTTTTTTACCTGCTTCAATCCTTTATAAATTATCTGGTCATCAATTTTCCAGCCTTGTTGTTTTAATTGGGAACAGGCTTCAAGTACCGTAAGCAGATTTTTTGTCTGATAAATGCCGGAAAGGTCAAGATGGTAAATAGAATGATCGGTCTTATTTTCTTCTGCTACTTCTGTAATCAGTTCATGTTTTTTCCAGTGCCAGTCTGAAATATGTCTTTTTAGAGCAGCAACAGACAAAGGAGCATTTTTTTCTTTTGCTGCCTGCTCGAAAACAGGTTTTGTTTCGGGTATTACTTCACCCAATATGACCGGCACACCGTGTTTGATGATACCTGCTTTTTCAAAAGCAATTTTTTCCAGGCTATCGCCCAGCATATTCATATGATCCCAGCCAATATTGGTGATGACAGATAATTCAGGCATAATGATATTTGTACTGTCTAATCTTCCTCCAAGGCCAACCTCGATCACAGCTATTTCAACTTCTTTCTGAAAAAAATATTCAAAAGCCATTGCTACAGTGATTTCAAAGAAACTAGGTGAAATTTCTTCGATCAGAGGTTTCATTCTTTCAGTAAATGCAATTACAAAGTCTTCACTTACCTCCCGATAGCCATCGGGATCACCATTCACTTTTATTCTTTCCCTGAAATCTTTTAAGTGAGGTGAGGTGTACAGGCCGGTTTTATATCCTGCAGTTTGTAAAATTGCCGCCAGCATGTGACTTACCGATCCCTTACCATTGGTGCCGGCTACATGAATACTTTTGAATTTTGATTGAGGATTCTTAAGGAACTCACACAATCTTATTGTGTTGGTCAGATCTTTTTTAAAAGCCGCACTACCTATGTGGCTGAACAAAGGGAGTCGTGAAAATAAATAATCAATGGTTTGCCGGTAAGTCATGTGTAGCAAAAATATAAAAAGGGATGCCACGGTTTAAAACCGTGGCATCTCCATTAGTACTTTTATCTTTTTAGTTGATCCGGAAATTAAACTGCACCGTCACCATGGATTCATGATCTGCCCGGTCGAATTTTATATTTTGCAAATACTGAATAATTGCTTCCCTGTAAGCGCTGCTGCTGGTTGAAGAGCCACGGGCAATACTTAAAAACTTGCCGTTGCCTTCGGGTGATACATTAATATTGGCATATACAACTGCTTTATCAAGGTCGCCCAGGAAAGAATAAAAACGAACAATCTTTCTATCACCGTTTGTTACTTTTGGTCCGCTACCCGGGCCGCTGCCTGTTCCATTGCCGCCGCCATTTCCGTTACCGGTTCCACCACTACTTCCGTTGCCATTGCCTACACCGCTACCGTTACCATTTCCACCGCTTCTATCATAATTGTCTGCTACGCCACCACCTTTTCCGGTTCCGGAAACTGTTCTTCCTAATACTGCTTTTGGTTTAGGAGGAGCAGGTGTTTTTACAACGGGTTTTGGTTCTGCTTGTACTACTGAACGGTTTTCATTTATCCTGGTGGCAGTTGGTTTGGGTTTATCAGGTTTCAGGATAGCTGGACTGGTTTTATCGTCATCAATTATATCTTTTGCATCATCCCTGGTACCGGGTTGCGGAAGTACATGTGGTGCTATTCCAGCCAGGCCAGTTGCCTGAACCGGATTTCCGCCACCTCCTCCGCCACTTGCAGGGACACTGAGTTCTTCTGGTAAATTAAGTTGTACTTCAATTCCGGGTTCAATTATTGGCCTTTCGAAAACCGGCAGTTGCCATTTTAAAAGGAACATCAATAGTATCATCAGGCCGGCAAAACCAGCTGTAATCATAGTAGCCTGTGAATTTTTTTTGGCTTCAAAGGAAGCTGACATGGCGTAAGCGTTATTCATACGAAGTTACAGGTTGATAGTTTGTAGCGGAACTCTTTGTTTTTCACACCTGTTATTAACGAAGCAAAGGCCGTGCAACTTATATGGCGGTTGATTTAGGAAATGTTAAGATTTTTGAAAAGAAATACCGTTTTATATCAATTTACTGTACAGCCAGTAAGGCATCCATTTCATTATTTTGGCAATAATCCACCAGCGGTGGCTGATATATGCTTTTCTTTTTTTCTTTTGAATAGCCCGGATGATCTGCTTTGCTGCTTTATCTACCGGCACAACCCAAAATTTTTTA
>JAHEZF010000314.1 GCA_023251215.1 Sphingobacteriales bacterium
GACACATTTTTTATGAACGTCATCATCGAAACCAACCGTCTCCTGCTTCGCAATTTCACCATTGAAGATGCTTCTCTTCTTTATGAACTCAATCATGATCCCGAAGTAATTCGTTATACTCTTGACCCAATAAAAGATATCAATCATGCACGGGAGATCCTGGAACAGGTTATTCTGCCTCAATATGCTTTATATAATCATGGCCGCTGGGCTGTTCATTTGAAACCCGGCCTTGAATTTATTGGCTGGTGCGGTTTAAAATATGTACCCGAACGAAACGAAATTGACCTTGGTTACCGATTCATCAAACCTGCATGGGGAAGGGGTTATGCCACCGAAGCCGCCTATGCCTGCATCAGATATGGGTTTGAGAAATTAAACCTGAAACGGATCATTGGCCGGGCCATGCCCGAGAATACTGGCTCCCTGAAGGTGCTTGAGAAATGTGGTATGACACGTATTGGTGAAGGAATCGTTGACGGCCATCCTGCTATTACCTATGAGATCGTCAACCCGTTTATCATCTGATATTTCCCTTTAAAAAAAAGGGGTTTTAACATTTCCGAAACATTTCGTATTTCGGAAAATGTCCTTATATTTGGCCTACGAAATTCAACGTAGATTAAATAAATCAAAAACAATTTTTATGAAACAAACATGGATAAAGATTTCCTTCTTTGTCTTTGCTGCTGCCTTACTGGCGCCGGGTTCATTGCTGGCACAAAAAGAAGAAAAAGATAAGGAAACAAAGGGAAAAAAAGATGTTGAACAGATCATTATTACCCGCAAAGGCGATAAGAATGAAAAAGTAACAGTGGAAATCAATGGTGATAAAGTCACTGTTAATGGCAAACCCCTTGAAGAATACAAGGATAAAGAAGGGGATGTTAGTGTAAGACTTCAGAAGTTTAAAGGATTGGAAGGTTTGTTGAAAATGCCTGGAACAGGGACATGGAACTTTAGCAACAATGATAATTTTACTTATCGTGGTTTATTTGAAGATGCAAATCATGCCATACTGGGCGTCACTACTGAAAAAACAGAAGGAGGTGTGTCAATAGAAGATGTGACTAAAGGAAGCGCTGCAGAAAAAGCAGGTTTAAAAGAAGGAGATGTGATTAAAAAGATTGATGATAAAAAAATTGAAAGTCCTGACGATCTTTCTGAAGCTATCCAAAAACATAAACCAGGTGAAAAAGTAACCGTAACCTATCTCCGGGATAAAAAAGAAGAAAAAGTTACTGCAGAATTAACAAAATGGAAAGGAGTGAATGCATGGACTGTAACACCCGGTCATGATTTTAAAATGGACATGGGTGATATGAATTTTGACAAAATGATGCCGAGGATACAATCAATTCCAAAAGTACCCGGCGGTCAAAACTGGAACTGGAGCTGGTCAGGCGGCAGCCCCAAACTCGGACTATCTGTTCAGGATACAGATGATGGTAAAGGAGTAAAAGTAATTGATGTGGACGATGAAAGTAATGCAGCCAAAGCGGGAATAAAAGAAGACGATGTAATTACCGAAGTGGATGGCAAGGCTGTTAATGGCGCCGATGAAATGGCAAAGATCATTCGTGATAGCAAGGATAAAACCTCTGTGATGCTAAAGTTGCAGCGAAGCGGTAAAACACAAAACATTGAAGTAAAAATGCCACGCAGAATAAAAACAGCCGATCTCTGATCAGGTTAATATTGTTTTCTCTTGTGATTTTTTGAAAGAAAGCCCCGATAAGTAGCGGGGCTTTCGCTTTTACAGTATTCATCAATAGCCGCTGCAGTAAATGGTCTATTTTTGCCAATCTTTAAAATGGTTGAATACAACGCATATGAAATTATTATTGGACTGGAAGTACATGTCCGGTTACTGACAAACAGCAAGTTATTTTGCAGTGATAATAATGCTTACGGCGACGAACCCAATACTCATGTAAGTCCCATCACACTGGGACACCCGGGCACTCTTCCCAAAATGAACAGGAAAGCAATTGAGTTTGCTGTTAAAATGGGACTGGCCTGCCATTGCAGTATTGAAAAGCAAAATTACTTTGTCCGTAAAAATTATTTTTATCCTGACCTCCCCAAAGGCTACCAGGTCACTCAGCATACAACACCAATATGCAATGGAGGGTTTATAAAGATCAAAATAAAAAATGAGGGAAAAATTGTTCGCCTCAACCGCATTCACCTTGAGGAAGATGCCGGTAAAAGTTTGCACGACATTGATGATGAAAATACTTGTATTGATTACAACAGGGCCGGCACACCATTGATTGAAATTGTAAGTGAACCCGATCTTAATAGCGGCGATGAAGCATTTGTTTATTTAAATGAAATAAGAAAACTGGTCCGTTACCTGGAAATAAGTGATGGGAATATGGAAGAAGGAAGCCTTCGTTGTGATGCAAATATTTCAGTTCGTAAAAAAGGCCAAAAGGAATCAGGAACTAAAGTGGAAGTAAAAAACCTTAATTCGATCCGCCATGTAAAAAAAGCTATAGAGTTTGAAGCAAAAAGATTGGTTGAAATATTAGATGGTGGTGGCAGCGTTGTTCAGCAAACAAGAAGTTTTGATCCCGCCTTCGGCGGGACTACTTTTGCTATTCGTGATAAAGAGGATGCGGAAGATTACCGCTATTTTGCCGAGCCTGATCTTACTCCATTTAATCTGCAGGATGGATTTATTGAAAAAATCCGTTCTTCCATTCCTGTTTTGCAGGAAGAAAGAATAAAAAAATATATTTCTGAACTAAAGCTTTCTGAATATGATGCCATTTTATTAACTGAAGAAAAAACT
>JAHEZF010000315.1 GCA_023251215.1 Sphingobacteriales bacterium
ACAGGACTTACAGCCCCCATGCCACCGGTGTTCATACCTGTATCTCCTATACCCACCCTTTTATAATCTTTTGCTTCGGGCAGAATCACATAATTTTTGCCATCGGTGATCACAAACACACTCAATTCAATGCCGTTTAAAAATTCTTCTACTACCACCTTCCTGCCGGCTTCTCCAAATTTTGCATGCTGTATCATTAATTCAAATTCAGCAATTGCTTCCACATGATTCAGACAAATGGCAACGCCTTTTCCGGCAGCCAGTCCATCTGCTTTTACTACGATGGGTAAAGAATGTTGCT
Source organism: Sphingobacteriales bacterium (assembly GCA_023251215.1). GTDB lineage: Bacteria > Bacteroidota > Bacteroidia > Chitinophagales > Chitinophagaceae > JAHEZF01. The sequence continues at coordinate 302 of JAHEZF010000315.1, forward strand.
GCAGATAGATTACACCTTCTTCATAATTTTTCAATGAAAATTCTTTATACTGGGCGGTAGGAATATTATGCCGCAGCATAAATGCTTTGGCTAAAGCCTTACTGCCTTCAAGCTGTGCTCCTTTTTTAGAAGGACCGATGAAATAAATTTTCTGAAGCTCTTCTTTTGATTTGAAATAATCGTAGAGGCCATTCACTAATGGTTCTTCAGGTCCTACGACGATCATATCAATGCTTTGGAGATAGCAAAACTTACCGATGGCTTCAAAATCAGTAAGGTCAAGATTAACATTAATGCCGCAACGGGCCGTGCCGGGATTGCCGGGAGCGATGTAAAGAGGATTAGTCCAAACGCTTTGATTTAGTTTCCATGCAAGGGCATGTTCCCTGCCGCCAGAGCCTAACAATAAAATTCGCATTGGTTCTACAGTTGGATTTTAAGATGTGCGAATATCGGGTACGCCGGTTAAAGATACTCCGAAAAATTTTTGAATGGTAATTTTCTGTATTTTGAGTAATAATACTGAGCAGGCTCACGATTTGTAAACGAAAAATTACTGTATGAACCAAGCAGCAACTTCCGGCAGACATCCTAAAGCTCTCTACATTTTATTCTTCACAGAAATGTGGGAACGGTTTGCTTACTACCTGATGGTGGGCATACTGCTTTTATATATGATTGACACGAAAACCGGGGGAAAGGGGTTTGATGAAAAAATAGGCGCTGATATTGTAGGAAGTTTTATTGCTTTGGTTTACCTGACTCCATTTATCGGCGGCCTGATTGCCGATCGCTACCTCGGTTATATTAAATCAATTTTTTTGGGTGGAAGTTTAATGGCGGCAGGATATCTGTGTCTTTCAATACCAGGTAACACCGCCATGTTTATTGCACTTGCCATGATTATTGTTGGAAATGGCTTTTTTAAACCCAACATCAGTACACTTCTTGGAAATATTTACAACAGAGAAGATTTAAAACCTTTAAAAGATAATGCCTACAATATATTCTACATGGGCATTAATATCGGGGCCTTTGTTTGCAACTTTGTAGCCGCATATCTAAGAAATAAATACGGCTGGGGATATGCGTTTGGCGCTGCCGGTGTTGGTCTTATCATTGGTCTGATTATTCTTTCTACTGCTGTAAAAAACAAAGAAATAAAAGAAGCAAATGTCAGGAAACCCATCCAGGCAGAAGATATGCCTCTTTCTAAGATATTTGCTACTGTGTTCCTTCCTGCTATTATAGCGGCTGTAATCGGCTGGTTTGTGCCGACTAAATTTTTGGGTTCACCCATCATGGGAACCCAGGCCAATGACGCTTTTATTTTTGCGTGTTTACCAATTATAGCTTTTTATATTTCCCTTTGGATAAAAGCAAAAGGGCAGGATAAAAAAGGTATCGGCGCTTTATTATTCATCTTTGCTATTGCAATAGCATTCTGGACTATCTACAATCAAAATTCAACGGGACTCACACTATGGGCTGAAAAACATACTGACAGGGCTGCCTCACCCCTAACTGCAAAAATCACAGGGAAAATATATCCTTTACAGGAAGTAAATGATACTCCCCGACTTGTACCAAAAGTGAATGAATACTTTGTAGACGTAAAAGATAAAAGCAAGATTTTAACGTTGGATAGTATTATTACCATTTCTGTAAAAAAAGGAAAGCCAGATACAACAAAAAGGCTATTCGGGATAACGGCTAATGGCAATAAAGTTGATACTTCATCAAAAACAGTTCTTGTAATGGGGCCCGATTCATACTTTAATAATGTACCAAAGGATCAATGGCCAAATGGAAAAAACTTAAAGCTGACGAATACCGAATTGTTTCAATCTATCAACCCATTATTCATTGTAGTGTTGACACTTTTCTTTGTTCCTTTCTTCAGCTTCCTGCGACGAAGAGGAAAAGAGCCAACCACAATGTCAAAATTTGGAATGGCGTTGTTCATTTCCGGCTTGTCTGCATTGGTCATGGTATTTGCCATCATGTCGGTGCCTTCCATTTATACACATAAAGCCTCTATGATCTGGTTATGGCTGACCTATTTTATTTTTACCATCAGTGAAATATTTCTCAGCCCGATGGGTTTATCATTGGTTTCCAAATTAGCGCCGGCAAGACTCACAGCACTTATGATGGGTGGATGGTTCCTGTCAACATCCATCGGAGGTAAAGTAGCCGGCGTGATGACCAGTTTCTGGGATGATTTCACTGATAAGAAAATGTTTTTCCTGATTCTTGTTGTTGCAGCGTTTATCGGAGGGATTCTTATTTATTCAAGAATCAAATCGCTGAACCAGATCGTAAAAGATAAAACCGGTTCACACTAAGATTTTTAAAGATGCCCGCCAAAAAGGAGTTGCATGAAAGTTTAGCTCCTTTTTTATTTTCCTTATCTTCCCTATATAAAACCTACTGCTATGCCTGAACAATCCAGCTTCAAACCTTTTGTAGCACCTGAAACACAAATGAAGGAGTT
>JAHEZF010000316.1 GCA_023251215.1 Sphingobacteriales bacterium
TACCAGCTCACATTTTTCTTCGCCGGCTTTTAATTCATCTTCGATTATGTACTTCTCATCAAAAGCAGTTGTTAAATGTTCCATTGTTTCAGTTACAGAACCTCTGGCTATTATGAAGAAATTTCTTGTATCCGTATAGGTGTATCTGCCATATCCTTCTGCAATATTTCTCGTTACAGAACGGGAAGAATCAACGATCTGAGCAGTTAATAAAAATTTTTCATGCGAAGGAAATTTTTTCACTGATTCAGAAACATATATCCTGAGGAGCCTTGCCTGAATATAGCACTCCAAATCCTTATAGCCTTTATAATTCATAAAAGTGCTCTCTTTATACCCAATTCCAAATTACTAATTCCTGATTACAATAGCTCCCTCACCACATTCGCCACCACATGTTGTTTGCCCAGTGTATAATAGTGCAGCACAGGCACCCCGCTTTTCTTTAATTCTTTTGACTGCATCAGCAGCCATTCTGTCCCTACTCTTTCTACGTCAGCATCGTCTTTACATTTCAATACTTCGTTAGAAAGTTCGGTTGGAATATCCACATAAAAAGTACGGGGAATATTGATCAATTGTTTTTTGCTGGTAATTGGTTTTAATCCGGGAATGACCGGCACCGTGATGCCTGCCTCCCGGCACAGCTTTTCAAAAGCAAAGAATCTTTTATTATCGAAGAACATCTGGGTAACCACGTACTCAGCGCCTGCATCCACTTTCTTTTTCAGGTATGCCAGGTCGGTTTGCATATTTGGCGCTTCAAAATGTTTTTCGGGGTAGCCGGCCACCCCGGTACAGAATTGGATGTGGTTAGTTCCTTTCAGTTCTTCTTCAAGGTAAATCCCATTGTTAAGATTGATGACCTGTTTCAAAAGATCAATGGCATACTTATGACCATCCGGTTCGGGTTCAAAAGATGTTTCATTCCTGGCCGCATCGCCCCGAATTACCAACACATTGTCAATGCCGAGATAATTCAATGTCAGCAAAGCATCCTCTGTTTCCTGTACAGAAAATCCGCCGCAAATAAGATGGGGAACGGTATCCACATTATAACGGTTCGTGATGGAGGCACAGATGGCTTCCGTACCGGGACGTTTGCGGATAACAACTTTTTCAAAACTACCATCGCTCCTCTTTTTATAAATATGTTCACTCCGGTGATAAGTAACATTAATGTATGCCGGCTTGAATTCCATCAAAGGGTCAAGGTGGTTATAAATAGCGGCAATGCCCTTGCCTTTCAGCGGTGGCAGAATTTCAAAAGAAATGAGAGTTCCTTTAGATGAGTTGATGTGGTCTATCACTTTCATTGGGCTGCAAAGCTAATACAGAAAAGCTGTAAAAGGAAGATGAGTCCGGCGATCTTAAATTAAATCACAAAAATCATTTTAACAGGAACTATCTATGTTTCAAACCTTATTTTTGTTCCGTATGCCAGTCACCATACATACCAGCAATCTTGTAAAAACGTATAATGGACGAGCTGTCGTTAATCATGTAAGCATTGAAGTAAAGCAGGGTGAAATTGTGGGATTATTAGGTCCCAATGGCGCAGGCAAGACCACTACTTTCTACCAGGTGGTGGGTTTAATAAGACCCGATGAAGGTCGGGTTTTTTTAAACGAGGAAGATATTACTAAACTGCCGATGTATAAAAGAGCGCAAATGGGAATCGGCTATTTACCCCAGGAAGCATCAGTATTCCGCAAGCTGAGTGTGGAAGATAATATTGCTGCTATCCTGGAAACGACCCCGCTTTCAAAACACGAACAAAGAGAAAAACTTGAAGCGCTGATCAATGAATTCCGTTTACAACATGTACGCAAAAGCAACGGCGATGTAGTAAGCGGGGGCGAAAGGCGAAGAACTGAAATAGCCAGGGCATTGGTAGTTGATCCTAAATTTATTTTATTAGACGAACCTTTTGCCGGCATTGATCCCATTGCAGTAGAGGATATACAAGCCATTGTAGCCAAACTGAAATACAAAAACATTGGTGTTCTCATTACCGATCACAACGTAACTGAAACACTTTCCATTTGTGACCGGGCCTACCTGATGATTGAAGGAAAGATCTTCAAACACGGCACTGCAGAAGAACTGGCTGCCGATGATGATGTCAGAAGGCTTTATCTCGGTAGAAACTTTGAACTGAAACGAAAGGATTATCTTCATGAAGAAGCTATAAAAGCCGGCGAAGCTTTCAATCAACGTTAAGTTTTCACTCTTTCCTTTATTTTTTTATACTTTGCCGTCAGCAATGAAGCTGCTCAGCCCCGTCATATCATCCCTTGCCCGTATGCGGCTCTGGCGTATTGAAGCATGGATGAACAATCCATTGGATGCCCAGCGGGAGGTATTGCAGGACCTTGTCACATCAGCCCAGTACACTGAATTTGGGAGGAAGCACAATTTTTCGCAACTCTTCAATGTCCGTGCATTCAAAGAAGCCATTCCCGTTCACGAATACGATGATCTGAAGTCCTATATCGAACGTACCATGAACGGTGAACAAAATATTTTATGGAGCACTCCTGTTTACTGGTTTGCCAAAAGCAGCGGAACCACCAGTGATAAAAGCAAGTTCATTCCCATCAGCGATGAAAGCCTGGAAGATTGCCATTTCAAAGCCGCCAAAGATGTGCTGACCTTATATTATCATTTTAATCCTGATTCGGAATTACTGACCGGTAAAGGTTTGGTGATCGGCGGCAGTCACAACATCAACCCGATGAATAACCAGGCGCAATATGGTGATCTCAGCGCTGTGTTATTACAGAACACCCCAT
>JAHEZF010000062.1 GCA_023251215.1 Sphingobacteriales bacterium
GAAAAATCTGTATGAAATAAAAAAGAATTAAAATTAAATACAGGGATCACCGGCACATACCAATTGCTTACCAGTTTTATAAATGACATGGACCGGCTGTTTGATGAGGAATTTTTATCCAGGTCGTTGATAAATCCATTGAAGTTCCGGCAAAGCTCTTCTTCCTTTTGGTCGTTGATGCAGCGGACGATCAACATGCCGTCTTTAATTTTTTTGTCAATTAGGTCATACCTTTTTCCGTCAACGCTAAATTCATGTGAGTTTTCCCATTTCAACCGGCTAAGTGATTCCTGGTCGATGAAGGAGAAAATAAATTGTTCAACCTGTTTACCAACGGGTAAATGGCGAAGAGTTTTCTGCATTTCCGCCCTTATCCCGCTACGGTGAAAATGAAATAAAAACTGGTACCCTGTTATATTAAGGAACAGGCAGCAAAGCAATAGTATAGCGGATATTTTCTTCAGCATATGTTTTTTGCAACCGCTAAAATAACACTTGCCCGCAATATGCCATCTTATTTATTCTCTTTTTTCAGACCCGTTAATTTCTGAAGCCGGGCCTTTGATTTATTAAAAACATTTCTTCCTTTGTCCACTCCTGTTCTTATTTTCTTTTGTTCTTCTTCGGGAAGATGAATTACAGCCTGGCATGCTCCACTGCAGCAGCCTTCGTATTTTTCTTTGCATTCATCGCACTGTATAAAAAGCAAATGGCAAGCATCATTAATGCAGTTCACATGGGTATCTGCAGGTTTGCCGCATTGATGGCATTGGGCAATGATCTCACCGGTAATTCTTTCTCCCAGCCGCTGGTCAAACACAAAATTCTTTCCCTGAAATTTATTTTCGATCCCTTTTTCTTTTACCTGGTTGCAGTAATGAATAATTCCCCCTTCCAGATGAAAAACATTTTTAAATCCCTGGTGAAGCATATAGGCCGAAGCTTTTTCACAACGAATACCACCTGTACAATACATGATGATGTTTTTGTCCTTGTTCTCTTTCATCATATCGGCCACCATGGGTAATTGTTCACGAAAAGTATCAGATGGTACTTCGATGGCATTTTCAAAATGACCAACCTCGTACTCATAATGATTGCGTACATCAATAACAATGGTATCAGGTTTACTTGTTAATTGATTGAATTCTTCTGCATTGACATATCTGCCTTTATTCGCCATATCAAATGATGGATCAGCAATACCATCAACCACAATATTCTTTCTCACTTTAATATCAAGCACATAAAAACTTTTGCCATTATCATCCACGGCAATATTTAATCGAACAGCATTAAGCGGTTCAATAGAAAATAATTTTTTTTTGAAAACTTCAAAATTTTGAACAGGTACACTCGCCTGTGCATTAATTCCTTCATGGGCTACATAGATCCTTCCAAATATTTCCATATCTCTGAAGGTATGGTAGAGCATGTTCCGGAACACATGCGGGTCTTCAATCTTAAAATAGGAGTAAAAAGAAATAGTAGTACGTGGTGTAGGATCGTTCAGGATACGCTCCTTCAACTCCCTTCGGGAGATACGGTTGTGTAATAATGCCATGAAATAAATTTTCGTGACTGCTTGCCTTGCAGTTAAAAATTTTAAACAGGGCAAAAATAAAACACATTCATCACTTATTAAAATCAGGGCCAGTCATCTCCTCTTGGCCTTAATGTCCGGTGAAAACCGATACGGAACCTGCTTTTTAAAACACCGTTGGATCGTACATAATCTATTCTGAATTGTTTGAAGATATTATCAAAGGCGACAAAGTATTCTAAGTAATCTGCATTGTTCATATGAAAACCATTAGCTCCAAGAACAAGATAGAGGTTCAGCCTGCGCAGTCCCGGAACTTTATTGGTCAGAAAGCCGTTTAAATTATATTCTACATGGGCTAGTGAATAAAATTTGGAAGTATTGCTGAACTGGTATAACGGCAGTAACTGGAAACTGTTCAGGTACTCAGTAGCAAAAGTGGATATATTACCATTGAAATGCTGGTAGTCAGGTATCTGCACTTTTTTATTATCAATAAAGCCGCCGATTCCCAGCCTGTAGCGAAAAACACCCCGCAGCCGGAAGTTCATATTATCTGTCATAGTAAACTTCCATTTACTGAAATCCCCATCGCTGCTGAATATTTTACTGATTCCCTGGATATACTGAAGAGAAAATACAGGGTACTTAGATCCTATATTTATTTTTTGATCTGGTAACTCAATGTACCGGGTGCCGGGTTGCCAACTCATCCCCAAAAGCGCCATAAATACCTGGTGCCGGTTAATGTTTTGACTTACCAGTTCGTTGGGATAGTTTGGAGTATAGATTCTGTTCTTCAGGTTCCGCCATGTATAATCAGTCATGTTTTCCAGTGGCATCCTGTCCTGATATTGAAAAGCGGCCACCCAGGAAAAGCCGTGACCAATGCCTTTATTAAAACTGCCGCGGAAGTATATGGCTTCATAAGTTTTCATCCGGTTCTTTTCGCCCAGTAAGCAGGAGAGTGAATTTCCTCTTGGCCCGATGGGATTGTTGTTATTGAATTGAAAAACTCTTCTTCCGCCGGAAAGACTGATTGATGAAGCATATTTTTTTCCAAAATGATATGTAACTGTTATGTGAGCATTGAAATGTTTATTGGTAAATCCGTAACGGAGATTGGGTGCAACGGAAATACTCTTGCGGCTGAAATTGCTGCTGTCAAGCCGTTTGGTCCATATAGCTCCTGTATTGATAACCCACCCTTCGGCAGGATTAAAACTGACTTGTTCTGTAATTGGCCTGAAACTAAAAGATGTTCTATTCTTTTCCGCCACAAGGGTTTGCTCAAAAATCATTAATCCAAAAAAATTAATCTTGTTCCTTACACGGTCCAGCGAATCAAGGTACTTCGGATTCTTTTTCGCTGTCTCCAGGCTGTCTTTTCTTTTATAGTCAAATATTTCTTCTGCCTGCAGGGGTACCGGCCTCGCATTCTCCCAATATTCGCCGGATTTTTTGTTGGAACTATCGAGGTATTTTAATATTGTGTTTGTAAAATGATTTTTATCAAACCCTGGTTCAATATCAAAATCAGAATAAATATTGATAAAACTTCCATACGCATCAAAGCCTAAAATTTTTGCAGCGGGATAAATAACCTGGCTGCTGATGGCCCATACATCATTGGTAACAGGCCTGTACATCTGTTCCAGTTGCAGGCTGTCAATGAACTCCATCTGCGATTCTTTGGTCAGCAATAACTTTAAAGAGTGAATGCGCCACTCGTCATTTACAATATTGATATACCCGCTGAACAATGGTTCAAATTTACGCCTGGGTATCACTTTTATTTTATTGATCTGCCTTCCATCTTCAATAAACTCACCTTCATATTTATAGCGGTAATAATTCAGTGCATTATCTGAAATTGGCGAAATAAACCCACGTGGGTTAAGGTTATTTCCGATGAAGATGTTATTATCATAAAAGGAGAAAAACTGTGGGGCACTTAGCCCATAAGCATCACTCTGGCCGCTTACTTTGGAAGAAAGCACTTCTATCTTCTCCTTACCTGGCCTGTCCACTGAATAAGTAGAAATAGTTTCAGACAGGTACAACATTTTTTGTTTGCTTGTATCGCCATCTTCAAAATCAATCTTGCGACCAAAGAATCTTTTGGGATAATTTCTTACCCGTAACTGGCCTTTTGTATATACCAGGCAATGAAATTTATTGAGCTGATCCTGGTAATGAGTTCTTTTTTTAATAGTATTCCTTATGATCTCATAGGCAGGATCCTCCCCTCTCGTTATGATCACTTCACCCAATGTCATCTCTTGTATGGTCAGCTTAAAATCCAGTTGGATATCTTTATCAGTAACAGTAACAAATTTTTCTTCTTTTTTATAACCTACATACTGGCAAACAAGTGTGTACTGTCCCGGTTCCAGGTGAAGCGAATATTTGCCCAGGCTGTTTGCATTGGTTCCTTTATTGGTACCTTTTACAAAAATGGAAGCATAGGGCAAGGTCTTGCCCTCGTTGTCGGTTATTGTTCCTGATATTCTGCCGGCATAGGAACATAAAAAATGACCCGACAGCAAAATGGTAAAAAAAAGTTGTCTCAAAATAATGTACTATAAATTATGATATGAAATGTATCAGGGTTTTGAAGTTCTTAAATAACTTCCGCTCATCGCTGCAAAACCGGCTACCAATCCGCCAACAAATCCAGTAACAAGAATCAATAGTACAGCTTTGCCTCCTAATGGCAATACAGAAGCGATCTTTGCTGCCAGTATTCCCTGGTTTTTCATATTGATCCACCAGGCTAATGCGGCCCATAATAAAAATGCTCCAAGGAAAGCGGCTAAAAAAGCCTTGCCGGCTTTTTGATGTATTATTACTGCTACCAGGAATGCAGCAATAGCAATACTCCACCAGGGCAGATACAATCCGCCGACAAAAGCCAGCAAAGCAGTTAATATAACAGCAACGATTAATTTCATTTTTCCAAGATTAATAATAAATATTCAACTTCCGATAGCCATCGGAACAATAATCAATAATTAATAATCCCAATCCAATTACTACTTACCACTAAGTTTCAAAGTCCACAGCACTCTTTTATCTGACACATCTGATTTACGCATCACCCACAAAGTAAAATACTTTCCTTTGACCCAGGCATCCACAAAATTATCATAGTACCTGCTACCGGGGTTACCGCTTTGTCCTCCCGGATATACTGCATACGCCGTAGTAAGAGGACTCAGATCAACGATCATCCTCCAACTGGGTCCATGGCTTTTGGTTACAGCATTTATTATTTCACCATCTCCTCCAACCTTTAATCCCGTTTTGGCAAACGGAGTAATTGTTTTAAGAATGTGAAAGATTGTTGGTTCCTTATGAATGGCCCATTCCAATGTTCCGGCTTTATCATCTTTCTCCAATTGCGGCAATGCCTTTAAAAATGCAGAGGTTACATCATCATACAACGTTTCTGTCCGAGGTGTGTTGATGTTGTCAACATATTTAAAAGAAGAATCTTTTAATAAAGCCTCCAGCAATGTTCTTGACTCGGGCCTGAGTTTATTTTTTGAAACTTTTTCCAATTCGTCTTTCCAAACCTCAGTCCGGAGACTATCCCACCATGCCGTGAAAACCGTTTGTCCTTTTGAATTTGCATCAGCCTGCAGATCCCAATTCTTGATCAGGTCTAAATATTTTTTCCCTTCAGCATTAATATCGTTTTCTCTTATGTATTTCAACAAAACAGGTCTTGCCTCTGAAGCAAATCTGTTGTAATAATCATATTGCAATTTCATCATGTCCTGCGGAGTGATCTGTTCCATGGCTGACAAACGCTTTGTGAGAGTAATGCCTCTTGTAGCAATGTAGTTACCCGGAATAAAATAGGGGTACGTTGAATCAACCGGCCGCTGGTTGGCGCTGACGATGAATCCTCTTTCCGGGTTAATGACATGCGGATTTTCTTTTTGGGGGATAAAGCCCTGCCACATATAACTGCTGTCCTCGCCGGGCATCACATACAAGCCCTGTCCATACCAACGGGCAGGAAATTTAGCCTGTTGCCAGATGGCAATATCTCCGCTTTTGGCAGCAAACAACATATTTTGCCCGGGACAAGAAAAATCTTTTATTGCGCTAAAATAATCATTGTAATTATTTGCACGGTCAAGGTAGAACCACATCAGCCCTTCGTTCGAAGGATCCTGTGCCACCCACCGGCAGGCAATAGCTTTGCCGCCGGATAACGCTGTCGAAAAACTTTTATCATAGATAACCGGGCCATATACAGTGTAAGCAACGGTGTCCAGAATTGTTTTTCCCCCTCGTACTTTTATTTTCTCTTCACGGCAGAAATCAATTTTCTTCCACTGCCCATTGAACCAGTATTCCTGCCTGCTGTCATCTTTGAATTTTATTTCGTAATAATCTTTTACATCCCGCTGTGCATTGGTAAAACCAAATGCAACACTGTCATTGAATCCGATAATGACATTGGGTGAACCGGGGAAAGAAGTTCCATATACATTTACAGTTGGGGATGTCAATTGCATCTCGTACCAGATAGAAGGAAAAGTAAGTTCGAGGTGTGGATCATTGCACAAAATCGGGGCCCCGCTTTTGGTTTTTTTACCAGCCACTGCCCAGTTATTGCTCCCGTTATCAGGATCGGGCTTTGTAACTTCCGCAATATTCAATGAATCTTTTTTACCAAAATAAAGCGAATCGGCTGATGGAGGTTTCACGGGCACAATACCCGGGGGATCAAATATTGTTCCTTTTGGAACGATCGGCTCCAGTGAATCGTTAACCTGCGGATTCAATACCATCAAATCCCGGAAATCAAAAACCGGTTTCAGGTTGGTATTGGCCAGGTCATTATCAAAACCCGCCAATGTACGGCTCATTTGTTTCAGGAACAAAGCAATTTTTAAATTACTCCACTCTTCAGGTTTATAATCCAGTAATTTATATTCAACAGGAAGATTTGCACAGGTCAATGAATGAATATATGCATTCACACCGGCAGTATATGCATCGCAACCTGATTTGGTAATTGGGTTGGCTTCTATTTGTTTCAAAGCATTCTCAGCCCCATATACCATTCCCATTCTTCTTGTTTCCCGGTCAAAATTTATATACTTCGGATCGTTTCCCAATATTTCACTTACCCTGCCTGAAGCAACCATGGTTTGAAACTCCATTTGCCATAAACGGAATCTGGCATGAATATATCCCTGGGTGAAATAAAGGTCTTCATCATTCTCTGCAAAAATGTGCGGCACCAAACGTTCATCAAGATATACTTCCACTTTTCCTTTTAATCCTGAGAATTTCAGATCGGCAGCAAAATCCTGATCAGAAGCCTCGGCATTTTGCCAAAAGCCCTGTTGCGGACTTAAAAATTTTCCAAGTGGCGGAAGACGTTTTCCTCCCAATGGCCAACTTTTATCCATTGCAAATATTAATCCTGCAGTAATAACGGTGGAAACGACAAAAGGTAAGATCCTCATAGTTGAATTATTGGGCAGTAAAGTAAGAAAAAAAATCAAGTCAGAAGAAATAGACGGGATTCATTTTTGATTTTAATTTTTAAGTACCTTTATTCAGTTTCCTACCCCATCCTAACTTTCGCTGCGTTAATCAATTTATTAAGTTAAATTCTTTTCAAATGAGAACAGTAACATTAATTGCCGTTATTGCTATGGCTATCCAGATAGTAGCTTCTTTTTATTATTTATTACTGGATTTCAAGGTAATTGAATATAGTCAACCGGTGGGCAAGATTATGCAACCTCTTTTCTTTTTATCTAATGTGGGACTATTAATCTTCTTTATCCAATTATATCAAAAACAATCAAAAAATTAATTTTTATGAGCACTGACATCAATGAGACACTGGGAATATCACAAACTCCTGGTCAACCTGGCAATACCAATCAGCCAGGTAAATATTCGTCTTTAAAAAACATTGCCGGAATTCTTACAGTCTTTGCCTGGATATCCGGCGCCCTGCTCTTTATAGTCGGAATTGTTTCGGCAACCAGCATCACATCGAGATATGGTGAATCTTCCGGCCTTTCAATACTTATAATTCTGCTTTACCTCTACCTCGGTGTATTCATAGTTATCGCCCTTCTTGCCCAGGCAGGAACACTAAAAGTCTTGATAGACATTGAAGAAAATACAAGAAAAACCGGTTCAAAATGATTTGATTATTTTTTTCCTAATTTCAACCCTTATTAAACACATAACTATGCCAGCAGTATTAATTGTTATCGGCATTATCCTGGTTATCGTTATCTGGGTGACGAGCCTGTATAATGGATTAGTTCGCCTGCGCAACAGGCGGCAAAACGCTTTTGCTGATATTGATGTGCAGCTTCGCCTGCGACATGACCTTGTTCCTCAATTTGTGGACACCGTAAAAGGTTATGCAACGCATGAAAGAGAATTGCTGACGAAAATAACCCAGGCCCGTGCAGCAGCCATGAGTGCAACATCTATCAATGATAAGATTGCTGCTGAACAG
>JAHEZF010000317.1 GCA_023251215.1 Sphingobacteriales bacterium
CTGTACTGTTTGCACCCGGCAAATTATACAAGGCGTCCGTTTCAATCCTGGTGCTGGCGCTGTAAACCTGTATGGAGAGCAGGTCATTTTTCTGGATGTGCAGTTCGGGAATCACTACATCTCCTTTGCCGGTTGTGTCATTTACATTTTCAAGATAATAAGGCACTCTTTTCTGGGTACTGCAGGAAAAAAGATATACCGTAAAAGAAAGCAGTACTAAAATCCTTGAAAATTTCATTAATACGTCTTTAATTAAAATGCAGCGATTGCTGCAAAAATAAGCTTTGATTTTATTTGGACTGTGCCGAAGTTAATTTACTTCGGTCAATATATGCTACCAAGATATACCCAAGACTGTCAATAGCTACTTTGACTGATTTGTGGCGTATGTCAATCACTTTACCTTCCTGGTCCATTAAAGTTCCGTTGGTAATGCGTACACGTTGGTTTACTTTGATCTCCATTGCCTGCACTTCTACATTTTTATATTCATTCAAAAATCGTTTTATAATTGTGATCTCTTTTTCCCGTATCACTGCCGGCCTGCCCTGCCAGTAAACAAAATTGATGGCGCCGGGTGTCATTCGCACTGCAGTGCGGTCATCATCGCTAACCTTTACAAATACATAAGATTTAAACAGCGGTTCTTCCACTACCTTAACCCGGTCGCTCCACTTGCGTCTTACTTTATTTAACGGGCAATAACTTTCCAGTCCTTTTTCAGTCAGAAGTTGGTTTACTTTCTTTTCCCACCGGGGCCTTGTATATATGGCCAACCACTTACGTGTCAAAACAAAGATTTTATTGACGGCTTCGCCATCTCAGTCACATAAATAAATTTTTACATGACCGGCTTTCATTGAATTTGAATATCGGGGAGATAATGCCAAAAAGCAATTCTCCATTTGGTTGCAAATATAGTGGAGAATGTGAGTGGTAAAAGAATAAAATGTGCAGATTTTGAGGGATTTATTCCCATAAGTAGATAACTATTCAGGTAGGAATACGATATCGTTTTCCAACTTATACGATTGACCGGTCTGAGGGCATTTTGCCGATCCATAAGAATCAAATTGCAATGTAATTCCAACCTTGCTTACCCATCCGGTCTTTTGTGCAGGATTGCCTGTCATTAATGCAAAAGAAGGAACAGGTTTTGTAACTACAGCACCGGCGCCAATCATAGCGTAATTTCCTATTTCATTACCACAAAGTATTGTAGCATTAGCTCCGATGCTGGCTCCTTTCCGGATCAATGTTTTTTTAAACTCGTTTTTTCTTTCAATAAAACTGCGGGGATTGATAACGTTGGTAAAAACTACAGAGGGGCCAACAAAAACATCATCCTCAATTATTACTCCATTATATACAGAAACGTTATTCTGAATTTTAACAGCATTGCCGATGAACACATTATTATCAATGAAAACATTTTGACCAATGTTACAGTTCTCTCCCACTTTGCAGGTTGGCATCAGGTGACAAAAGTGCCAGATCTTTGTACCGGCGCCAATCTGTGCACCTTCATCAATTACAGAGCTGGAATGAACAAAGAAGGATTCGTTTTCCATGATGCCAAAATAATTCTTTTGCTGCTTACCAACCCAATTTCATACATTTAATTACTAAAATGCTGCCATTTGAAAGAGCGGTTTTATTCTCTTGATATTTTCCGCGGGGCTACTGTTTGCCTGATGATCCTGGTAAACAATCCGGGTTCATGGGCTCATATATATCCCCCCTTGGATCATGCACCCTGGCATGGATTAACGCCTACCGATCTCGTCTTTCCTTTTTTTCTTTTTGCAATTGGCAATGCTCTTTCATTTGTAATGCCCCGACTTCAGGCAGGCGGCGACGGAGTATTCTGGAAAAAAGTAATAAAAAGATCACTGCTTATTTATCTCATCGGGCTTTTTCTTACCTGGTGGCCATTTGTAGCATGGAAAGGTGATCATCTTGCATTCAGGCATTGGGTTGATCCGGATAATCCTCAAAATGGTATTCGCTTATTAGGTGTATTAGCAAGAATTGCCATCTGTTACTTCTTTGCTTCCATCATTATTTATTATCTGAAACCAAGAGGCGCATTTTTCACAGGACTTGTTCTTCTGTTATTGTACTGGGCTCTTTGCTTTTTGCTTGGCGAGAAAAATGATCCATACAGCATGACCGGCTGGTTTGGAAATGATGTTGACAAAGCAATTCTTCATTTACCACACATGTACAAAGGCGAGGGAATTCCTTTTGACCCGGAAGGGATCATGAGTACCATGTCGGCCATTGTGCAAGTGATCTTTGGATATCTTGTTGGTGATTATATACAGAAGAAAGGAAAGAATTTTGAAATGATCTCCGGTTTATTTGTGGCTGGTATAGTTATGCTGCTGACAGGTTTTTGCTGGGACATGATTTTCCCCATCAATAAAAAAATCTGGACCAGTTCTTACACTATTTATACAACAGGGCTTGCCATCATTACCATTGCCACGATGATCTATATGATCGAAATTAAAAATGTCAAGGTGTGGCTGAGTAAATTCTTTGATGTATTTGGGAAAAATGCTTTGTTTGTTTTTGCACTCAGTGCTTTTCTCCCAAAAATCTTATGGCTGATCCGTATCCCCAATGGCGTAAATATATCCGGCAAGCCAATTTATACCGATCCCTGGCATTGGTTTTACCTGAAAGTTTGTGCTAAAATTCCAGGTGACCCGAGAATCGGCTCTCTGGTATTTGCAATATGTTTTATCATCTTTATGTGGGCCATTTGTTACTGGATGGATAA
>JAHEZF010000318.1 GCA_023251215.1 Sphingobacteriales bacterium
AATAACAATATGACAAAAAATAAATAAGTGATTTTCATGTCAAATCAATTTAATTTCTCAATTTTATCTGGCCCAAACAATTCCCTTTGGCACAATCACCAAAATAGAGTTGTGTTGCATTAAAGCCGGTACCAATTTTAGATTTGCAAAATATTTTGCCCAGGGGTATTAAAGGTTCCCGATTAAAGATTGCGGCCCCGTCAACACCGACTGCATATCCCCATGTATAATAAGGATAATAATTAAGCATACAGGAGAGATCACCGCTTTCAACCGTTCCCGCTTTTTCACCAATATTTTGTAATGTGATTGGACGGAGGATGTCTAAATTACCATTACGATCGAAAATTCGAGTGTTATTGGAAACATCATTAAGAGTAAAAGTCCAGCCAGAATAGTCAAGATCTCTACCATGATGCCAGATATTGATAGCATGACCCAGTTCATGGGCTACGGTCTGAGCCAAATACTCTTTTAATGTGAATTTCAACGTTTCTGGCCTTGTACTGTTTACTCTTCTCTGATAAGCTGCCTGGATTGCGTTCCAATCAGCAACTACGCTTATTATCTGTGCTGGTATGTCTGGAGCATTAGTCTTGGAATAAACTATACCAAGGGTCCCATCGCCTCCAAGACCTCCATTCAAAAGATATAGAGCATACTGGTCATAATCATGAGCTGATTTTTTGTTCACATTTAATCGGCCATCTCCTGCAATTTCATTTCTGTCAAAATCGAATCGGATAATTTCCAGACCACTTGTATTTTTAAACCAGCCTATTCCTTGCGAGAAAAGTGTGAAATCCCCTTGTGTAGCAAGAATTCCAACTTCTTTTTTATTAGGATCTAGCCGTTTGAAACTTCCTTCTGAAATAACACCACGATATTCTTCATAAGCAGTCAATCCATCGCCATTGTTGGTATTTCCCCTGGATGTTTCTTTGTCATCCATTTCATTAGGATTACCGTTAGCTGTTAACCAGTCTTTTCCGATTTTAGAATTGGGATCTCTTTTAGGAATACGTATATCCACTTCACCACCTGGTACAAGTAGTCTTCCCTGGATGCGGGTATCATCCTGGAGAATTGCTTCGGCTGTCAATGTTGTCCAACCTCCTCCATCGTAGGATCCAACTTTTAACTGCGCCGTTTGACAACCGCGAGGACAATCAATATTCAGCGATTGGAACTCGTCTTCAACTTGACCATTCGATTGTACCAAGAAACGAAGATCCGGCATTGGGTCATCCGGAGCTGTTGGAAAATTTACTGTTATGCCCGGCTCTCTTGAAGTATTTGAAAGCCGAAGCTCAAAAACTTTTGCTTTCTTAGTAGTCGCTCCACCGCCTCTTGCCTGGAGCTTCAATGAAATATTCATTATGGAGCCTTCGGTTAGTTCATTCCTCCCGGGTTTGGGCAACCAGGTATCATAGTCTTGCGGTATTACGATCAGTTCCACATCACCGACTGTTGATTTTGTCAGATGCCAGGTAATTGTTCTGGTAAGGGTTCCTACTCCTCCCCCCATATCTATATCTATAACTTCTGTTTTCGTTCCACCCAGTAAATTTTTATTTACCAACGGCTGACCAGATATTACGATATCAGTAGATTCAGGGCCATAAGGTTCTGTGGTAGTGGGTGTACCCGGAATGGACACAACAGATGTACCCGTGCAAGCCGGGCCAATGACGTGAAAACTATAAATGTTATCCTCTTCTTCAACCACTACCCAATGCAGCTCCGTCTGACCTGATCCCTCGCAATTAGTTACTCCGAATTTGCCTTCAGCATGGAATGTTACCGAACCGGTGCCTTTATCGTCGGTAAAGTTCAGGTCAGTAGTTTCATCA
This sequence comes from Sphingobacteriales bacterium, assembly GCA_023251215.1. Classification (GTDB taxonomy): domain Bacteria; phylum Bacteroidota; class Bacteroidia; order Chitinophagales; family Chitinophagaceae; genus JAHEZF01. The sequence continues at coordinate 1,854 of JAHEZF010000318.1, forward strand.
TCACGATAAAGAGTTGGCAATGCGTTGTTGAAACTTGCCATGACATGCCGTTCACTCGTCCCTGTAATTGCTGAGAAAATTTCTTCGCAGGTAACAGTCCCTGTCCAACGTGAATCAAAAACCCGGTTATAGATATTTTTCCCAGGTTTGCTATTGCCTGATAAAAAAATTATAAGAATACCAAACAATACAAACAAGGAAAGTTTTTTGATGAATAAAAAAGCATTTTTCATCATCCGGGATTTATAGATTTCACTTTATATTTTTATAAACTCTACTCTCCTGTTATTTGCTTTGCCAGCGGGGTTATCATTTTTATCTATCGGTTCGCTTTCGCCTTTGCCATCGGTTTCCATCCGGCTTTCATCAATGCCAAATTCTTTTGCCAATGAAGTTTTTACAGAAGCTGCTCTGCGTTTGGAGAGATCGAGATTACTGGCATCATTGCCATCAGCATCTGTGTGACCAACAATCTTCACTTTCAGATCAGAGTATTCTTTCAGCACATTAGCCATTTCTTTTAATGTGCCATAGGATTCGGGTTTGATGTTGGCGCTGTTCACGTCAAATAAAATTCCGTGGGTTACCCATTTGTTTTGTTCAAGAAATTTTTTTCGTGTATCGGGTGCACCTACAGCCAGGCGAAGATTACTCATATAATAATTAACGTCTGCGGTGCCGGCCTGAAGCCAGTAAACAACAGAATTGTACTTAGCATCTTTAAGCATGGCTTTGGGTAAGTCCCAAACTTTTTCTTCGTCAAAATAAACCCTTACTCTTTCTTTCTGCCTCCACAAAGCAATGTGAACCGGTTTTGTATTGTCTGAGAATTTCTTTGTAGGCGTGGTGGATGCTTCGCCAACACCATCTTTTCTCCTCTCGATCATAGAAGTGCTGTTACCATCAGGAAGTGGAGCTACT
>JAHEZF010000319.1 GCA_023251215.1 Sphingobacteriales bacterium
GCTTTTTAGACAAATGGCAATGAGGCTTCGCAGAAGAGTGAAAGGAGCAGGGCGACACGGCAAAATTAATTTGAGAAGAACCATCCGGAGAAGTATTCCGTTTGGCGGAGAGCCAATTGACCTTTTTCATATTGCGAAAAAACCAAAGAAACAGCGATTGATTGTATTGCTTGACGTCAGCGGTTCGATGGATAAGTATAGTTTTTTTCTGCTTAGATTTGTATGTGCTTTACGGGAACATTTCAGGCAATTGGAGGCTTTTGTTTTTAGTACCTCGTTGATAAGGATAAGCAAAGCATTGCATCCAAACAACCTTGAGTGGGTTTTAACTACTATCTCTGCAAAAGTTGATAACTGGTCCGGCGGAACAAAAATTGGTGAATGTATCCGGGAGTTTAATGAAAAGTTTGGCAAACAATTATTAAACGGTTCACCCACCATTCTTATATTAAGCGATGGGCTTGACACGGGCAGCCCGGAGGTTTTGGGAAAAGAATTGTTGAAAATGCAGATGCGGGCAAAGAGGATCATCTGGCTGAACCCGCTGAAAGGAATGAAAGGTTATGAACCATTGGCAAAAGGAATGAAAACAGTTTTGCCGTTGATAGATGATTTTTATACGGCGCATAATTTAGACAGCTTACTGGAACTGGAAAAAATTTTGATCAATGTTTGATGAGTATATAAATATAATTTCAGAACTGCGAAAAAATAATGAAGCTTTTGCAACGGCTACCGTTGTGCGGCGTGAAGCGCCGAGTTCGGGTAAAACCGGCGACAAAGCTGTCATCAATAAATATGGAGAAATCATAGGATGGGTAGGCGGCGGTTGCGTAAAGTCCATTATTATTAAAGAAGCGGAAGATGCGTTGAAAAGCGGCAAAGCTCGTTTGGTAAAGATTGGTCAAAATTCATCATCACAAAAACAAGAAGGCATCATGGAATACAAAATGACCTGCCAGGGCGAAGGCACAGTTGAAGTTTTTATTGAGCCGGTATTGCCAATACCTCATTTGGTGGTAATGGGTAAATCGGCTATTGCAAAATCGTTGGTGAAAATTGGAAAGGCTGCAGGGTACAGGGTTACCGCAGTTACACCTGAATCAAAGCCGGATACTTTTCCGGGTGTTGATGAATTGATATCACAATTGAGTTTACAACCCATAAAAATGAGTGCAGCTTCATTTATTGTTGTATGTACGCAGGGCGAACAGGATGAAACAGCTTTGGAAGAGGCCTTGAAAGTATCATCAGCCTATGTTGGATTTGTGGCGAGCAAAAAGAAAAGAACAGCAGTATTTGAATATTTAAAACAATCCGGTATAGATGAACAAAAAATTGTTGCAATAAAATCTCCGGCCGGTATTGATATCAATGCCAAAAAACCGGATGAAGTAGCCATCAGTATTCTGGCAGAAATAATACAATTGCAAAACAGTATGACCAACGCTTCAGGGTTTACCCGTTTTGATGAAACAAGAGAAGCTGCCGGAAAAACCAAGTACTATATCAACCCTGTCTGCGGCGTGCCGATTGACGTAAATAATCCCAAACACATTATTGAATATAAAGGCGAAAAAGTTTATTTCTGCTGCGATGGTTGTAAAGAAAAATTTGAAGCAGCGCCGGAGAAGTATATGAAGAAGGAAGGAGTGAAGTGAAAAAGTGAACTTATCATAAGGCATTGATATTCCATTGAATTTAACCGGGAGAAAATCTAAGCCATCCTTCATAAGACTGGAAAACGAAAAACTTGCAGGGATGGCTCAAATTTTATTCATCATTATATTTTCAAATAAATAACGATATTGAAAATTTCCTTATCTTAGAATTTCCAACTAAAGGCTCATTCATTTCATGATAATTGATAAGTATAACCGGGTACATAATTACCTGCGGATTTCGCTGACAGATAATTGCAATCTCCGTTGCTTTTACTGTATGCCCGAAGAAGATTATGAATTTACCCCGGCCTCCCGTTTGATGCAGAAAGATGAAATAGAGGCACTGGCAAAAATTTTTGTTGAAAATGGTGTAAATAAAATAAGGCTTACAGGCGGGGAACCATTAGTGCGTAAAGATGCTGCTGATATTATACTGGCTTTATCAAAACTGCCTGTTAAACTAACCCTTACTACAAACGGGACAAGATTGCATGAATATGTGGATGTGTTGCAGCAGGCAAATATCCGGTCACTTAATATAAGCCTTGATACATTGCAGCCGGATAAATTTTTGCTTGTTACAAGAAGGGACCAGTTTAAATTAGTATATGATAATATACAATTGCTTATCCGCAAAAACTTTCATGTAAAGGTTAATATGGTTGTGATGAAAGGATTTAATGACGGGGAGATAAATGATTTTGTTGAGTGGACAAAACATGAACCAGTGCATGTTCGCTTTATTGAGTTCATGCCTTTCACCGGCAACCGCTGGACCAGTAACAAAGTATTTACCATGCAACAGATGCTTCAGGTGATTGAAGAAAAGTATGAAATAGTAAGACTGCAGGATGAAAAACATGATACGGCCAAAGGATATCAAGTGTCTGGCCATGCAGGAACCTTTGCCATTATCAGTACGATGAGTGCCAACTTCTGCAGCGATTGTAACCGAATGCGGCTGACAGCGGATGGAAAAATGAAAAACTGTCTTTTTTCAAAAACCGAAACGGATTTATTGACACCTTTCCGCAATGGTGAAGATGTATTGCCGCTCATACACCAGAGTATTTATGACAAAGCAAAAGAATTGGGCGGACAGTTTACCGC
>JAHEZF010000063.1 GCA_023251215.1 Sphingobacteriales bacterium
ATCGTCGGCAAGTAAATTGTTTATTGCCATGGCGATCCTTTCCGGATCAAGATCATCAATCAATACAGCTACTTCAAATTGTTTAGTGATCTTTTGGTACTCCGGGTAATTCATGGTGATCTGAGGAAGCCCGGCATGGATATAATCGAAAAATCTATTGTTCAATGACAGGTATTGATTCAGGCCTTCATTCTCAGCAAGACCAATCCCTACGTATGCCTGCTGAGATATTTTCCATAATTCATCCGGCGGCAACATTCCTTTTAACTCTATTTTGTCCTGCAACCGGTTAATATTTACCAGTTCTCCCAATTGTTGCATAAAGTTTCCATCACCACAAATAATTAATTTACAGTTTACCCGCTTCATGGCAGGAATAAGGTATTCAAAGCCTCTTGCTTCATTAACAGCCCCCTGGTATAAAAGAAATTTTTCAACTGCCGGTAACCTATCAAATGATCTAAACAATGGAGTATTCCTGATTATCTGATACCGGACATGAAATCTTTTTTGAAATTCTTCAGCTATACTCTCACTTACTGTATATCCGGATTTGTACTGTGGGACTGCTTTGTTTTCAATCTTTTCCCAGGCCTTTTTGATTTTTGGTCTTGTAATTACTTCTTTTAACTCCGTAAAAAGTTCATGTGCGTCGTAAATGCGGGGGATCTTTTTCAAGCGGGAAATATACAGACAAGGCAGGATGGTATCAAGATCAATAGCGCAAACGGCATCCATTTTTTTAAAAAGTAAATAGAAAAAAAGGCGGGCATTATATTCTGCATAAAACCATTTTCCCTTGTTAAACCAGCAACGAATTCTTTTTTGTGTGAATTTTCTTTTTTCAAGCGGGAGGGAAGCAGTCAATCTTATTCCTACCAGGGTAACCTTATAGCCGTTCTCTGCCAGGGAAGTGCAGATGCGATGCATCCGCTGGTCATAAGTAAGATCGTTGGTTACGGTGAAGAAGATGCGTTTCAAATTCCTTTACATTTATTGGTTGAAAGGTCTATGGGTTTAAACGATTCAAACCCTGCCTCAGGACAAAGAAACGGAATTGTAAATTCTTTCAATGGTTTCCACTGTTTTTAATCCATCTGTTGCATTGGTGAAAGGATGGTTATCATCTTCCAAAGCTTTTATCATGTTCTTATAAACCTTATCATGATTGCTCATGGAACCTTTATAAAAACCATAATCATTGGCAGTGCCAGTTTCGGGTAATTTAAATTTTGCTCCGTCTAAAAGCTGGTATTCTATTTTATTCATATACTCACCGCCAATACGGATGTTTCCTTTTTCAGCAATGATCGCCAGGGAAACTTCCATATTTTGTTGGAAAGTATTTACCGACCAGTTCACTCCGCCAAGCATCCCATTTTCCATTTCAATAGCCACCACGCCGCTATCTTCAAATTCAATAATGTTTTTATGGGTCATATTCTTTCTGAATCCGGAAACAGCCTTTACGTCCCCAAAGAGCCAAAGCAACGCATCAATATAATGGCTGAATTGAGTGTATAAAGTTCCGCCGTCAAGTGATAATTTTCCTTTCCATGTATCCCTATAATATTCTGCGGGCCGGTTCCAGAAACAATTAAGCTGAAAGCTATGCAGCCGGCCAAGTTTATCTGCGTCAATTATCTTTTTTAATTCTGCCAAAGCAGGATTATAACGGGTTGATTTTACAACGAACAGTTTTTTTTGACATTCACTTGCCGTTTTAATCATCTTTTTTGCATCACTGGTCGAAATACACAAGGGCTTTTCACACAGAACATGGCTGCCGGCCGTTAAAGATTGAATACAATGTTCCGCATGAAGGCCATTAGGAGTGCAAACAGAAACAATTTCTATTTCTTTTTCATTGGAAAGAAGATCAACCAAATTATAATATGGAGTTGCAGAAAATTGCTGCGCTAAAACATCCGCTCTTTCTTTTATAATATCACAAACAGCAACCAGCCTGCCATGCCTGACCGCTTCAGCAGCATGACGGGGAGCTATTTTACCACAACCAACGATTGCAAAATTTGGCCTCGATACCATAAGCATCAAATATACTTCATTCATAATGTCAATAAAAAATCCCGGTGTTCAGGCCGGGACTTTTAAGTATAGCCATAAAATAATTTACTGCCCTATATTCATCCCTTCGATACCGTTTTGGTCGTTTTGATTCTTCAGGTTTTTACGTTTGAACAGGGATGCATCAAACTTACCAAACCGCCAGTTGAAATTGAGACGGAATATTTGCGGGTCACGGCGCCGGAAAACATCCTGGCTAAAATAGGCAGACTCAGAATGTATATCTGAACGACGGGTTTTAAAAATATCATTTACATTAAGCGATAAAGAGGCCTGTTTGTTTTTGAGAAACTCAAATCTAAGCGCTGCGTCCACACTATAATTGGCTCTTACATATCCTTGTGAAGATGTAGCCTGTCCAAACATACCACCACCACCGCCACCACCAAACATGCCTCCACGTCCGCCGCCACCACCGCCACCACCGCTGCCACCCGGAGGTAAAATAGTTTTTGATTGATAGTTTCCGGACAATTGCAGCGTAAAGTTTTTCGGAAGTTTAAAACTGTTATTCATCTTGGCAAACCAACTGGCAAACTGATCCTGTTGTGGCTGGCCGGAAATACCGGTTGTAATTTTTGATGTGTAGAGGTTCAGGTTAGTGGTCATGTCCCACCATGCTGTCATCTTGTTCTTTGAAACCAGTTCAAGTCCGGTTACAAAACTGGAACTTGCATTGATATAAGTGTTAACCAGGACATCTTTGTTGGTAACTGCACTGGGTTCTTTTACCTGGAATCTTGTAATCAGGTCATTCGTATTCTTGTAATATACAGAAGCAATGAAATTATCTTTATTCTTAAATGTTTTTTGGTAAGTTAATTCAGCAGAATTTGTGAATTCAGGTTTCAGGTCAGGATTGCCGCGGCTGATGTTTAACGAGTCGGAATAATCAGTATAAGGATATAGTTGAAAAAAGTTGGGGCGATTGATCTTCCTTGAATAATTCAACTGAAGTTCCTGGTCATTTTTCATTTTGTTGCTAAGGAAAATACTTGGAAATAGACTCACAGGGAACTTGATATTGAAATCCTGGTTCTTTGCCGGCAGGTGACCTTCATAATTGGAGCTTTCCACTCTTAGCCCCAATTGGTATCCAAAATTTTGGATCCTGTTTGAGTAGGTTGTGTAGGCAGCATATACCTGGTCGGTGCTGTTATAACTCACAGAAAGAAGCGGGTTGTAAAAAAGATTGCCCGATGCGTCAATAATATAAAAACTGTTTTTATTGTCAACTTTTCTTGCTGATGCTCTCAGTCCTATTTCAAATTTTGATTTATCGTTGATGGGATTGCTGTAATCGGTTTGAAAAACAAAATTCTGATTGGCGCCATTTCCATCCTGGCGTTGGGAAGATGATTTTACAACATTATGCGACAGGTAGTCCAGCGAATCAGTTCTTATATAATTAACACTGGAATTTCTGCTGCTGTTGTAAGTAACATCTGCTGTTAATTCCTGGCCCGATTTGGGGAAATTGTGTTTATAGCTCAAAGTAGAACCAGCATTCTTAAAATTGGTTTTTGTATTTGATGATCTTTCAGACAAAGAAGATGTTTTTGGGTTGGTTAGTATTTCCGTCAACATTTCACTTACTGTAGTTGGCTTAAATGCTCCTTTAGCAAAGTTTCCGGCAACAGAAATAGTATTACGGTTATCAATGAAATAGTCGAATCCGGAACGTAAAAAACCAAAATTGCCCATCATGGTGCTGCGGTCAGTCTGATGCAGTTCGGTATTAGGATTGCCAAATGTTGTGCGGCCGGTGGTTCCTTTACTGATAGACTTACGTTGATTAAGATTGGTCCCTAAAAAGAAATTCACTTTGTCTTGCCGGAGATTAATATCGCCACCAAAACCTACCCTGGCTCTTGAGTCAAGGTTGGTACGGACGCTGCCGTTATAGCCCACCTTCCTGTTTTTTTTCAATACTACATTTAAAATTCCTGATGTGCCGCCTGATGCATCAAATTTGGCGGAAGGGTTGGTAATTATTTCTACACTTTCAATTGCATCAGCAGGAATCTGGTCGAGACTCATCGTGGTGGGACGTCCATCTACAAATATTTGCGGTGAATTATTCCGCATGGTAACATTGCCATCAATATCCACATTGATCGAAGGAACATTGCGCATCACATCCACTGCTGTACCGCCAACTGAAACAAGATTTTTATCTACATTAAAAACTTTGCGGTCAATTCCCAATTGCAATCCCGGTTTCGATGAAACAACAGTTACATTGCCTAATATCTGTTCGTCAATATCCATCTTTATATTCCCGAGATCTTTATCCAGGGCTCCTAACATAGAACTGAAATCACCCGAATTGCCTCCTGCCATTTTTAAGTCAAAAGCTACCGGTTGCTCATGAGGTTTAAAACCAATAGCAGTAACTTTTAATTTAAACTGGCCGGATACAGGAATATTTTCAAGGCTGAATTCCCCATTTACTTTGGTAAGCATACCGGCAATTACCACTTCTTTTCTTTTCCTGGTTGCCGAATCAAATTTATTCTGCACTAATTGTACCGAAGCATATTCAACTGGTTTTGCTGATTTGGTTTCTATTAATTTGCCATAAAAACTACCTGTCATTTGCTGGTTTCCATTACGATTGCCATTCCCCATCGGGTTTTGTGCAAATGTGGTATAACCAGCTAAAACCGAAACTAAAACAATAAACATTTTTACCATTACATGAATTTAATTTATTAGACGCTCAATGGTCATATAACCTGCTTCTTTTCCCTTTTAACTTGACAAGTGGTATTATATCCCATTTCAGAGGCCAAAGCCTGTGATACTAACAGCTGTTAATAACATCAGGAACCAGCAAAGCAATAAAATAATAAGCCGCACTATCCCGATAATAAAGCCAATCTCCCTACACTAAAATCTAACCATCTGCAAAAACGGTCATTACTTATAGAAATAATATTTCATCTTCCAAATAAAAAATTCTTTTCTTCTTATTTTAAATGGGGTGCAAAGAAAAGAAAAACGTTGGCATATTCAAAATCCTATTTGGGTACACATCTGATTTTTTATATTTTTGCTTTGGAACAAATGGTGGCCATAGCTCAGCTGGTTAGAGCATCAGATTGTGGTTCTGAGGGTCGTGGGTTCGAGCCCCATTGGCCACCCAAAATCATCGCTTCCCGAAGGGGAAGCTTTTTTATACAATGTAATTCCAGTAGCCATTCAACAAAAACCCTTGTTAAAAGCCGGTAAAGGCAAGAAATGGCTCGTTTTTGCGTTATTTTTGGATTATGCATAAAGCACTCAAATACATGTTGAATATGAAAAGACTTCCGATTGTGATCTTACTGGTTGTTACAGGGTCATTCCTGGCATTCCAGACTATGGGTACCGGCCCTAAAAATCCACCCGGTAAATATGAACAAATATTGAAATTGGTTGGAGAAATGCTTTCGCAGGCGCATTACAGTCCGCAAAACATCAATGATGCTTTTTCCAAAAAGATATTTAAAAAATTTATGACTGATCTTGACCCTGAAAAGACCATGTACCTGCAAAGTGATATTGATGCTCTGAAAAAATATGAAACTAAAATTGATGATGAGATCAAGGGCGCACCGGTTGAGTTTTTCCTGGCTGCCGGTAAGGCTTTTAATAACCGGATGGAACAGGCATTCCTGTTGTGCAATGAAATTTTGGCCAGCCCCTTTGATTTTACTGCAGATGAAGATGTGATAATGGATGGAGATAAATTAAATTACCCGTTAACTGATATTGAGAAAAAAGACCGCTGGAGAAAGAAGTTGAAATACATGACCCTTGAACGTTACACAGATCTGCTGGATACCCGTGAAAAAAATAAAGGTAAGGAAGGCTTTGTGGTAAAAACTGATGAGGAACTTGAAAAAGATGCCCGTGACAGAGTGAAAAGAGTGATGGACAGAACTTTTGAACGCTTTCGTTTCAAGTACAGTGATGATGATAAATTCAATGTATTTGTAAATTCCATCACAACTACGATGGATCCGCATTCGGAATTCTTTCCCCCTGTTGATAAAAGATATTTTGATGAAGAAATGAGTGGCCGTTTCTTTGGCATTGGAGCATCCCTGCAATATGATGAGGGAAATATTAAAATAACCAGCATTATAACAGGAAGCCCCGCCTGGAAATCAGGTGAAATACAGGCCGGTGATGTAATTGTGAAAGTAGGCCAGGGAAAAGAAGACCCGGTTGAACTGACAGGTTTTGTAGTTACAGACGCCGTAAAACTCATACGTGGTAAAAAAGGAACCGAAGTAAAACTTACCCTGAAAAAGCAGGATGGGACGATGAAAGTTATTTCATTGATACGGGATGAAATAGTGCAGGACGAAACTTTTGCCCGCAGCGCCATTGTGAAAAATGGTTCAGAGAAGATCGGGTATATTTTCTTACCCGAGTTTTATGCCGATTTTGATCATCCCAATGGTAACCGCAGTTATATAGATGTGGCCAAAGAAGTAGCCAAGCTGAAAGAAGAGAAAGTAGATGGTATCGTGATTGATCTTCGAAACAATGGCGGCGGGTCATTGTATGATGTGGTACAAATGGCCGGCTTATTTATTGATGAAGGCCCTGTGGTGCAGGTAAAAGACCGGGATAATAAACCAAGTGTACTGAAAGATAAAGACAAATCTGTTTTATATTCAGGACCGCTGGCTGTAATGGTAAATGAATTTAGCGCATCGGCCTCAGAAATTTTTGCTGCTGCCATACAGGATTATAACCGCGGCGTTATCATCGGCAGCACTTCTACTTATGGTAAAGGAACTGTGCAACGTAATATAGGTTTGGATGAAAATGGTTTCTCAATGTCCAACTCAGACCTCGGTACGATAAAGCTGACCTTGCAGAAATTTTACCGCATCAATGGCGGCTCAACACAGTTAAAGGGTGTTTATTCAGATATTGTTTTACCTGATAACCTCGAATACCTGAAAGTGAGAGAGAAGGATGATCCCGATGCATTGCCATGGGATGAGATCAATAAAGCCTCTTACACAAACTGGAGTGCAGGATATGATCTGAAAACGATACAGCAACTAAGCAGCCTGCGTCTGGATAATGATACTACATTTAAACTGATCAGGGATAATACAGAATGGCTGGCCAGGCAAAATGACAAGCAATACTCCCTGCAAATTGACAAATACCGTAAAGAACAAAAGATGATCCGTTCCACTATCAAACAAGTGGAAGCACTGATGAAACTAAACGGGCAACTGGATGTGAGTGCATTGCCCAATGAAACCAACCGCTGGGCCAATGATAAAAACAAGCAGGAACGTTTTAACCTTTGGTTGAAAACTTTGCAGAAGGACATTTATCTTGACCAGGCGGTAAAAGTAATGAACGACATGATCAGTCAACAGAACCTGGTGAAAGGAAAGACAAAAGAAGATGCTAAAAAAGCATTTTAAAAGCCACCCCAAAACATTAAAGTACAAGCCATCTCAAAAGTCATTAATACAATAGCCGGGAAGACGGAAAGGCGGGAACGATTGATTCTCAAAAGCTATTTTACTTACCGTCTTACCGCCTTCCCGGCGAAAAAACACTTTTGAGATAGCTTGTAGTATGTTAACTAATTTCGCCCCGCCTTAGGCGGGGTTTAATTTTCTGGAAATGATCTGATGGCTTTGCCTTTTTGAATATCCCCGCCTGACCGGACGGGCAGGGAATAATTAACAAGGAATGTAGAATGTAGAACGATGAATTTTTTCATAGACATCATTACTTCAAAATTCATTATTCCTTGTTCGATATTTATTATTGATTTTTTTCTTTCAAGGGGGCAAGATATTTTTCTTTTATCACATTGATATGATGATTGACATGGCCTGC
>JAHEZF010000320.1:0-1588 GCA_023251215.1 Sphingobacteriales bacterium
CCTGCAGTTGGATTTTCAAAAATTCCACTTTCAATATGGGCATGCACATCAATGAAACCCGGAGCAACGATCAACCCTTTTGCATTGATAACTTTTGCGGCAGTTACATTATTCGTTCTGCCCACATAAACAATTTTTCCGTCTTTCACCGCCACATCGCCATAGAACCAGCTGTTGCCGGCGCCGTCTATAATTTTACCATTGATGATTAGTACATCATACTGTTGGGCAGATGCAAATAGCGGTAGTAATAGAAATGCAAGAATATTTTTTTTCATATAGATTATTTCAGATGATACTCATTTTTAAGTTGATTCATAAGATTGATAAGCTGCGGCCCAATAATATTTTTTAAAAGCATAATGGTAAGGTCATTATTCAATTTAATACTGCGGGCATGGTATTTAAATTCATTAATGATTTGCTTGTCGGTTGAAAGCAATTGCATCTCTTCTTTTGGAGCGCTGATGGCATTTCGAATATCCGGAGTAATGGTGGTTAAGGAAGATATTTTATCAGCATCAAATAATTTCATTGTAGAAGCTTGCAAAAACAGGTTGCTCTCTACCGGCGTTTCGGCATCATGATAAAAACTGCAAGTTGAATAATATTGAGTAATGGCATTGTATAAATCAGGATTTCGGAAATAGCGCAGGCTCCCTGAATTGCGAAGCTGCTGAATGGTTGCATCATTGGGATTAAATGGAATATTAAGATCGGCAAAAGCGGTATAATAATAAAGTGATGTTGAGTTTTTTTGCAAGTCGGGCAAACTAAGTAAATAGAACAGGCTGTCCAGTTTTTTTCCCCGCCATTCTTTTATACCGATGACCTGGTTTATATAAGCAGTATCTTTTTTAAAATCTTCATATAATAATTGTGCAAATTTCTTTTCCCGCTGGTGCTCCACATAATGCTCACGCTGGTTCTCCACAAGAAAACCAAGAGATACAGCAAGGAAGAGCATAAAGAATTCCCAGAAATAATGGGGCCATCTTTTTCTTGAGGTGTGAGACTCGCCTGAGGCGGAATGAGTGTGGGCATGTGCTTCCATAAATATTTATTTCTCCGAGGGTGTCTTTTCGGACAGATGATATTCTTTTTGCAAAAACTGCATGGTTTCAGTGGCTGCTTTCATTAGTGACTGCAATCGTGTAATAATAACAATTGAAGTGGTCTTATACTGGTGAAGGTAATAGGTCAGGTCGAGAAGCAAGTTCTTGTCTGTGGTGCGTAAAACCGGGTTGCCGGATGGCCGGTTGATCTCCATTCCCCTGATCATTGTTTCCAATACGTTACCGTCATATAACCTGGCTAACAAGGGATACATTAACGATAATTCATCGAACTCCCTGCTTTGCAGGTAAACAATATAATCGTTGGCCTGATCATACGTCATAATAGCATTTGATGCTTCCTGATTCCTGATCAACCGCAAACCACCTGCATTTTTCAATTGCTTAATAGTTCGGTCATTGGCCTGGTAAAGAGTTGACCGAGTTGTTCGTCGTCCAAAGTAATAAGCAGAGGCGCCATCCTGAATGGGGTCAGGACTATTTAATAATTTGATAAGTGAATCGAGGATCAA
>JAHEZF010000320.1:1598-2749 GCA_023251215.1 Sphingobacteriales bacterium
GCAGTGATTTTCGCCGTGTCCTGCTTTAAATCTTAAACATATGAGCTGATGAACTCCTTCTCTCTTTTATTCTCGACATAATGTTCACGCAGATTCTCTACTAAAAATCCGGCGCTTATTGCCAGGAACAACATCAAAAACTCAAACAAGTAATGCTTGAAATGTTTTTCTCTTTTCGGGGCAGTATGATGATGTACTTCCATAAAAAATTTATTTAAGATGGTATTCTTTCCGGATCAGTGAATTAAGCACCCGGTTTTGCTCAAATGCCTTGTTACTATAATAAAGTTTCACCTGGTCAGTAAGCTGTGCATACCGTTGCATGCTGTTAAATTGCCTGATCGCCGTTTCATCATAAATGATCAGCCTCGGCTCTTCAGGAAAATGAACACTATCGGGCTGGTTAAAATATTTCAGTACATCTTCCTGTATCTTAAATACAAGGTCAATATCAAAAATGGTGGCTGACTTGATAATAGCTGGCTGAAGAAAACTCCAGCTTTCATTGGAACCAACATAACTTTGCGCCTCCCTCATTAATACATCATAATCCAATACTGCATTCGATACTTCCAGTTTTGTAACCAGCCGAAAGCCCCCTGAATTCCGAAGTTGCGAAACCGTTCGATCATTGTACCTGAAGTTTATGCCATCACTAATAAGTGCAAGAAATCTGTAGATTCGTTTCTCTCTTCCCTGCAGCGGTCGTTTTTTTAATTCGGAGGTGAGTGAATCACTGTACTGAACAATCGAAGGACCTTTTTCAATATTATAAGCAAGTGAGGCGCTGTCTTTTTCCAGATCAACAAGCAGGCTTTTCATGAATTGTTTTTCCCTGTCTTTCTCAATCTTATGTTCAAGCTGATATTCTGCTAAAAAACCACAGAACACAGCAAGGAACAACATGAGGAACTCCCAGAAATAATGGGTCCATTTTTTTCCTGAGCTGTGTGTATGTGCATGTACTTCCATAAAAATTTATTTCTCCGAAGGTCACAAAGGACTCCTTCGGAGAGTCCTTTCGGACAGGTGATATTCATTTTTAAGTTGATTCATAAGATTGATAAGCTGTGGCCTCATGATAGTTTTTAAAAGCATAATGGTAAGGTCATTATTTAATTGAAGGCTGTGTGCCCGGTATTTAAATTCAT
>JAHEZF010000064.1 GCA_023251215.1 Sphingobacteriales bacterium
ATACAATAATGCATCTGCATATTTACTTACCTGAAAAGGGCTACCGGGAAATAAAAGAAGAGGTATGTCACAATTCTTTTTGATGTATTGTACACATTTATCTGAATCATTTGAAAGAACCAGGCTACCGCCTGCCAATAAGTAGTCAACTTTGGCTGTTATAGAAAGTTCAATGAGTTCATCCAGTATTAAAGTATTCACCTTATCAGGATCAATCAGCACGGCAAAGGATTTTTTTCCCTGCTTTTTCTTTTCTGCCAATAAATTATAGATAGTTAACTTCATCCTGTAGCCAATGATAGTACAAAAATGCAAAAACTTTTTGAGTTTCTGGTTCGTAATGTTGATTATTCTTCACAATAGACCAGGTTATTTTTTTAGTATGGAAAATTTTCCTGGTTAAAAATTTTTCTTACGTCCTGCATACACGAAATTTTCTCTCTTTTTTTTAAAATACAATTTTTAGAACTCATGTTTTAATTGCAAACCTTTTCTGTAAAGGCTTTGCGCCAGTAACAGGAAAAAAAACAGCCAAAATCAACTGTTACAAACGATAAAACCGTAAAAACCCTTGCCCCTCTTGCTTCTGAATCAGGCTAACAGCCATTCCATTTATTGTACTACACTTTAACTGATTTTCCAAAAAAAATTTTTCTAAAAAATACTTACTCACTGTGCAGAAATTCCCTGATTCAGCACAGGCTTGCGTTGGAGAATTTTTTTGTTCCTTTATCCACACAATGTTAATATCTCTGGCTATGAAGTTAAGTTGCTAAAAAATATTTTCGTCTTCTGCGTTAATAATTACTTAACCCGAGAAATTCTTTTATTTATGTCAACAAAAAAGCAAACTTCCGCCAGGGGCGGTTTGCAGTTTTCACGTCGCTTTACCCGGGATGACGTGAATGTGTTCGATTTGTTTGAGTATGACTACCGCACATCGGTTATTCGTAACCCCAGCGGGGAAGTTGTGTTTGAAATGAATAATGTGGAAGTGCCCAGACAATGGAGCCAGATTGCAACCGACATTCTTGCCCAAAAATATTTTCGAAAAGCCGGCGTGCCTTCATCAACCGAAGGCGGAAGTGCTGGCAAAGAAACTTCTGCCAAACAGGTAGCGCATCGCCTCGCCAATTGCTGGAAGGTATGGGGCCAGCGCTATGGTTATTTTGCTTCTGAAAAAGATGCGCAGATTTTTTATGATGAAGTGGTCTATAGCATACTCAAGCAGATGTGTGTGCCCAATTCGCCGCAATGGTTCAATACCGGTTTGTATGAAAGCTATGGCATTAAAGGAAAACCACAGGGACACTACTATGTTGACCAGTTGGATGGACAGCTAAAACGATCTACCTCAGCCTACGAACGTCCGCAACCACATGCCTGTTTTATTTTAGGTGTAAGTGATGACCTGGTAAACGAAGGGGGCATCATGGATCTGTGGATTCGTGAAGCAAGAATATTTAAATATGGTTCCGGTGTTGGAACCAATTTCTCCAACCTTCGGGGCGAGGGGGAGAAATTGAGCGGAGGTGGAACTTCATCAGGGTTGATGAGTTTCCTGAAAATTGGCGACCGTGCAGCCGGAGCAATTAAAAGCGGAGGTACTACCCGCCGTGCTGCTAAAATGGTTTGCCTGGATTTGGATCATCCTGAAATTGTTGAATTCATCAACTGGAAATTAGAAGAAGAAAAGAAAGTGGGAGCATTGATCAATGCAGGTTATCCCAGCGATTATGAGGGCGAAGCATATAAAACTGTTTCAGGTCAAAACTCCAATAACTCTGTTCGTATCCCCAATTCATTTTTTGAAAGATTAAAAAACGATGAAGACTGGGAATTAAAAGCAAGAATGGATGGCCGGGTGATGAAAAAAATTCCTGCCAGGGAATTATGGAACCAGATTACCTACGCTGCCTGGCGTAGTGCCGATCCGGGAACACAATATAATAATACTATTAACGAATGGCATACCTGTCCTGAAGGAGGCGAGATAAGGGCTTCCAATCCCTGTAGTGAATATATGTTCCTGGATAATACAGCCTGTAATCTTGCGTCAGCCAACCTGATGAAATTTTTTGATGCGGAGAAAAAACATTTCGATGTAGATGGCTATCAATATAACTGCCGCTTATGGACTGTCGTACTGGAAATATCTGTATTAATGGCACAATTTCCCAGCAAAGAAGTGGCACAGTTAAGTTATGAATACAGAACGCTGGGATTGGGTTATGCCAACATAGGCACTATGCTGATGGTAAGCGGTATTCCTTATGACAGTGAAGAAGCAAGAGCTATTGCAGGCTCCATTGCAGCTATCATGACGGGCATAGCTTATAAAACATCTGCAGAGATGGCTCAAACTCTTGGTGCATTTCCCCGCTATAATGAAAACCGGGAACATATGATGCGTGTAATGCGTAATCACCGGCTGGCTGCATATGATGCTGATGAATATGAGAATTTAAGTGTAAAACCACAAGGCATCAAAGCACAATATTGTCCTGATTATTTATTAAAAGCCGCCTGCAAGGCCTGGGATGATGCTGTGGAATTGGGAGAAAAATATGGTTACCGCAATGCTCAGGCAACTGTTATTGCACCCACAGGAACAATTGGTCTTGTAATGGATTGCGATACTACCGGCGTAGAACCCGATTTTGCGTTAGTAAAATTCAAAAAACTATCCGGTGGCGGTTATTTCCGGATCATCAATCAATCAGTACCTGCTGCTTTAAAAAATATAGGTTATTCGGAAAAAGAAACGGAAGCCATCATCAGGTATACCGCAGGTACTGCCTCTTTTGCAGGGGCGCCATTTATTAATCACCAGACATTAAGTGAGAAAGGTTTTATTGCTGATGAAATTAAAAGGTTGGATGCAGCTTCAGTAACTGCTTTTGAAATCGGTTTTGTTTTTAACAAGTACACATTGGGCGAAGAATGTTTGCAACGGCTTGGCTTTAATCCTGAACAATACAACGATCCTGAATGGAGCCTGCTGGAAGCATTTGGATTTACAGAAGAACAGACAGATGCCGCCGATGCTTATGTATGCGGAACCGGTATGCTGGAGGGAGCTCCTTACCTTAAAGAAGAACATTTGCCCGTTTTTGACTGTGCCAATCCCGTTGGAAAACGGAACGGAAAAAAAGGCCAGCGGTTTATTCATGCCCATGGCCATATCCGCATGATGGGTGCCACACAACCATTTATCAGTGGCGCCATTTCCAAAACCATCAACCTGCCCCATGAAGCTGACGTAGAAAATATTGCTGATGCGTATAAACTGAGCTGGGAACTGGGATTAAAAGCTTGTGCATTGTATCGGGATGGATCTAAACTTTCTCAACCACTCAATAACAGAAGTGATAAAAAGAAAAAATCAGGAGTTGTGGGACAGGAATCGGAAGAGCAACCCGCCTTCGATAAATCTACAGTGGGCAAGCCAGCAACCAGTAACCAGCAACTAGACCCGATAGCTACCGGGTCCAACATCGTTGATTTGGGTAAACTGACAGTAGAAGAATTGCTGGAAGAAGTGCAAAAAAGAGTGCAGTCATCACCGGATACGAAACTGAAAAGAAAATTGGCCAGCATCGTTGAACGCCGCTCGTTGCCTGCAAAAAGAAGAGGCTTTACACAAAAAGCAAAAATTAATGGCCAGGCCATTTTCCTGCGCACCGGTGAATATGGTGATGGAACACTTGGAGAAATTTTCATTGACATGGCCAAAGAAGGCGCCACCATGCGCAGCATGATGAACTGTTTTGCCATTGCTATTTCAATCGGCCTCCAGTACGGAGTGCCGCTGGAAGAATTTGTTGACAAATTTGCTTTCACCAAATTTGATCCTTCGGGTTTTGTAGAGCATCCGAATATTAAGTCAACTACTTCCATTGTTGATTTCATCTTCCGGGTATTGGGTTATGAATATTTAGGCCGGACTGATCTTGTTCATGTTATTGATAAACCCGAACTGATGAATACCGGCGCCGATGACTGGGATGAGATCCCTTCCAACTTGGAATATGAAAAGGTACCTGAGCCGGAATTATCAAGTGTACGTATTACAGGATCTGCCGGCATTGCACCCCAACCGGTAAAAAACCAACGGAACATACAACCGAAAACAGAAACAGGAATGGATGCACTGAGTGCAGCTACTAAAAATATGCAGAGTGATGCGCCAGCCTGTAATATTTGCGGCCACATTATGATGCGTAGTGGCACATGCTATAAATGCCTGAACTGCGGTAACCAGGGAGGGTGTAGTTAGCCCACCACTTCTCCATATCCCGATAACTATCGGGAGGAGAAAGTAGAAACATGTTTGGACGAAAAACCAAATAAAAAAAGTACCCCATTAATTCCATCCCGGCCATTGCGCCGGGATGTTTTTTTTGATGGTAATGCTCTGTAAGAGATATTCAATACTTTTATAAAATGAACAAATTATTTTGGTTTTTAATTCTGTTCTTAGGAATCAATGCGGGTACATCTGCGCAAAAAACTGATTCTCTCAAATACATTTACAACAACCAAACCATCTATCGTTATGGCGGATGGTTTATAAAGGGGAGCGACAGGTTGACTTTCCGGGATCTGAAAGCAGAATTTTCAATCTCTGAATTGGGAATGCATAGTTTTAACAAAGCAAGAAAATACAAAACCATAAGCAATGTGTTTCGGTTTATAAGTGTGTTGTCTTCAATAGCGGCGGCCGCTTATATCACCAGTAACAATCGTAATACAGCTTATGCGTTCATGGGGGGACAATTTGTGCTCCTGCTGGGTTCTTTCCACTACTATACTCTTTCCAACCAAAGTCTTGACCGAGCCCTGTGGCAACGCAATAAAGACTTGCTTTTCCCGAAGTAATTTCACTTAAAAAGACAGGAAGATTTCAGTAGTAATTATTTAACTGTTTTCATGCAGAGAGATTGTAATTTCGGAAAATAAAATCTGCTGACTATGAAAACGAAGATTGTACTTATTGTAATTATCGCAATTATTCTGCTGCAAAGTTGTACCCGGGCTTTTTCACCTTATGAGGCGGCCAATCATTTAAAAGGAAAAAAATGCAGGATGATTAAGTAACCCTTCGGCATCCCGATAGCTATCGGGACAGGATGACAATCAGTGTAAAAAGAAATTAATTATCTCCGCCAAATACATTATTTACAGCACCTTCCAACATCGGGAATTTTTCTACTACATAATTCTTAATGGCTTCAATGGCTTTTTTTGCCTGCTCATCGGTAAGTCCTGCTTCGGTTTTTAATTTTTCAATCAGTTCTTTCATTGTATGGGTTTAGGTTGAAAGGTATATGAAATAAAAAACGCCAGCAAAATTTCTGACGTTAATGACTTATATGACCAATATGACCCACTGCCTTTCTTACGCCACTTTCAGCAAACTCAGCTTACTCTTATCAAATTTGCGTTTGGCATATTCCATATCGAGTGTGAACTGCGTTTGCCGTGAAGAGGGAAGTTCAAACATGGCATCGGTTAAAATTCCTTCGCAAATGCTTCGCAGGCCTCTTGCTCCCAGTTTATATTCCATCGCTTTTACGACCATGAAATCCAACACTTCTTCATCAATGGATAATTGAATGCCCTCCAGTTCAAATAATTTTTTGTATTGTTTTACCAATGCATTTCTTGGTTCGGTAAGGATTGCTCTTAAAGTAAGTGCATCCAGCGGATCAAGTTGCGTAACTACCGGCAAGCGTCCGAGTAATTCAGGTATCAGGCCAAATGCTTTCAGGTCCCGTGCATTTACATAGCGCAACAGGTTTTTCTTCATGACCTCCTGCTGTTCTTTGTCCACATTAAACCCTATGGTATTGGTTTGAACCCTGCGGGCAATGATCTTATCAATTCCATCAAAGGCGCCGCCGCAAATGAAAAGAATATTCTGGGTATTGATCTTGATGAGTTTTTGTTCAGGATGTTTGCGGCCACCCTGCGGAGGAACTAATACATCTGTTCCTTCCAATAATTTCAGCATTCCCTGTTGTACTCCTTCACCACTAACATCACGGGTAATGGAAGGATTGTCCCCTTTTCGGGCAATCTTATCTATTTCATCAATATAAACAATACCTCTTTCTGCTGCAGACACATCATAGTTGCAAACCTGCAGCAATCTTGTCAAAATACTTTCTACATCTTCGCCTACATATCCTGCTTCAGTAAATACGGTGGCATCAACAATAGTGAAAGGAACATTCAGCATCCGGGCAATACTTTTTGCCAGAAGGGTTTTACCCGTACCGGTTTCGCCCACCATTATAATGTTGCTTTTCTCTATTTCAACATCATTTGAATTATTACTGTCAATTGTTTTTTGCTGTAATCTTTTGTAGTGATTATATACGGCAACCGCCAATACTTTTTTGGCATCATCCTGGCCGATCACATATTCATCGAGGAATTTTTTAATCTCTACAGGTTTTTTGACCGTAAGCTTAAAGGAAGATGCGGTTTTATCATCCCGTACCACCAGTTCCTGATCGATGATTTCCCGTGCATGCTCCACGCAGTTTTCACAAATATGCCCTTCCTGGCCGGCAATAAGTATTTTAACCTCATCACGGCTGCGGCCACAGAACGAACAGTGTAAGGGATTTTTTGCCATGCTTTTTTTGAATATAACGCTGTACTAACGATTTCGTGGCTGTAAAATTATAAAACCGTCCTGATTTAGAATAGTTTTAATTTGAAACTTGCAGGGTTTCTCAATGCTTAAAGACTTAAAACCAGTTTCTTATAGTTTTTCAACAATCCCATCAACGATGCCGTATTCAATTGCTTCTTTTGCATCCATCCAGTAATCCCGGTCAAAATCCTTCATGATCTGTTCTACAGGTTTGCCACAATTTTCTGCCAATATCTTTGCACCGATCTCCTTTACCCTTTTGGTTTGAATGGCTTGTATTTCCAGGTCGGCACTTACGCCTTGTATATACCCGCCCAATGATGGCTGATGGATCATTACTTCTCCATGTGGGTAAATAAAACGCTTTCCTTTTGTTCCACCGCTCAATAAAATACTGCCCATAGAGGCGGCCAGACCCATACATATTGTGCTAACCGGGCTTTTGAGCATTCTTATGGTATCATACATCACCATACCGCTTGTAACCACGCCACCGGGGCTATTAATATAAAATTTAATTTCTTCTCCCGGTTTGTCCGCATCCAGTAATAAAAGCTTGGTGATAATTTCCCTGCCTGACTTATCATCTACCAGACCCCATAAGTAAACACTTCTTTTTTCAAAAAAATATTTTTCCAGCCGTTTGTTCAGCATTACCAAATCGTCTCTTTTGTCTTCTCTTTCTTTTTCATCATCGTCATCATCACCCGTTAAGCCGGGGCTTCGTTGACCAGGAGTTTTCCAGGGGTTGTATAAAAAATGTTTGCGATTCATGTAACAGTTTTAAAAAGTTTAAACGTATAAGTGTTGATTCGTTTTATCAGAGTCAATCTTTCTTTTGTTTTCTCGTGTTAGTCATTAAAACTTCGTCCACCAGGCCGTAATCTTTAGCTTCGGCGGCTGTCATCCAGTGATCACGGTCAAAATCTTTTTCAATTTGTTCAACAGTTCTACCGGTATGAAAATTCACGACTTCGTATAACTCTCTTTTCAGTTTTTTTATTTCATTCACGGTAATTTCAATGTCACTTGCCTGTCCGCCAATGGAACCACTGGGCTGGTGCATCATTATTCTTGCATGTTTTAATGCCGCTCTTTTACTTTTTGTTCCAGCACCCAATAATACACAGGCCATAGAAGCTGCCATGCCAATGCAAATTGTTGCAACGTCAGGGGTAACGTACTGCATAGTATCATAAACACCTAAAGCTGAATAAACACTGCCACCCGGACTGTTGATGTACATATTAATG
>JAHEZF010000065.1 GCA_023251215.1 Sphingobacteriales bacterium
TCTTTCATCAACAGCAGTAATTGCCCAACCCACCAGCCAGACTTTTAATTCGAGCGGTACCTATACAGTACCTGCTGGCTATAGCGCAGTTGTAACTATCGGGGCATGGGGTGGTGGCGGCGGTGGCGGTACTAACTCGGGTAATGCAAAGGGCGGTGGAGGAGGAGGTGCTTATGCAAGCATTAATACTACGCTTTCTGCTGGTAGCTATGCAGTAACAGTTGGCACGGGAGGTGGTACTGGTACAGCTGGCGTAAATTCAAGTTTTACAACATTGGTTGTTGCCGTCGGTGGTAGCTCAACAACCACTGCAACTGGTGGAGCCGGAGGAACAACTGCTGCAAGTACCGGAAATATATTATTTGCCGGTGGTAACGGTGGTAATGGCGCCAGCACAACCAGTATAAGAGGAGGCGGTGGTGGCGGCGGATCTGCAACTGCAGGAGGAAACGGGGGCAATGGAGGTAATGGAGTTGCAGGTGGTGCAGGCACAGGTGGTGCAGGAGGCTCAGGTACGGGTGCGGGGGGAAATGGAGCAGATGATAACGGTACACCAGATGCTACTACAGGAACTGCCGCTGGCGGCGGTGGTGGTGGCAGGGGCAATAGCGGAAATTCCAAGGCAGGTGCAGCCGGTCGTGTAATTGTTACTGTGAATATTGTTTTGTCTGTTCATATTCTCAATATCGCAGCTTATGAAAAGCAAACGGGTATTCAAATTGAATGGACAACAATTTTTGAAAACAATCTGCGCAACTACCAAATAGAGCATTCATCTGATGGCAGGGTATTTAATGTTATTGGAGAAGTAACAGCCCGCAATTCCGTTACTGAAACAAAATATCAATGGGTTGATAACAACCCGTTACCCCGGCTCAATTTCTACAGGATCAAAACTGTTGATAACGATGGGAAATTCAGTTATAGCATTGTTATCAGGATTAATCCTGATAAAGCCTCTGAAGAAATCACTGTCTATCCAAATCCCGTACAAGAAGGTCATGTATCTTTCCAAATTTCAGAATTACAAAAAGGAAATTATTCAGTAAAAATTTATAACAGTAACGGCCGGCAGCTGTACAACAAGCCTTTAATTCACAATGGCGGCGCTTTATCTAAAACAATTCAATTGCCCCAGAGTACCGGTGCGGGAATATATTTCCTGCTTCTTGGGAATGATAGTTTAAAAGCAATGAGCAAAGCTTTCCTGGCGCAATAAAAATGGGTTTATAAAATTGTGTCCGGATGGCTCAGATCACCTGAGCTTGTCTAATGTCTTTATCAGTTTTTCATCTTTGCGGATATTTCGGAAAGCCATGAAATAACCCGCCACAACTGCAAAGGGTAATATGCAGTATAGAGCCAGTGTCGGCTTTATTAGTTTATTCATCTGCACAATGTAAATAATAACGATTAACACAGATAACAGAAGGCCAAGCAGGCATAGCTGCATTTGCATTTTGCGATTTTTAAAAAGAAATATAATAACGGCGGAAAGAATGATTGAACTGCCGGTCAAAACTAACAGGGGAAAATTACTGCCTGCATCTGCCACTTTATCAGAAAGTTGATTGTTAATCATTTCTTTTCCTGTTACAAAAGGAAACTTAAAACTAAGGATTGCAGCTACAGTTGAAAGTAACAACCAAAGTGTTTGCTGACGCTGGATCATAAATGCAATTTTGTAGTTCTAATATCGGAAATATTTCTTAACCCAATTCTGGATATAGTGGGAACCGACTCATTAAAGTTCTGACATCTCCGCTTATACCTGCAATTATTTTTTCATTTTCAACATTCATCAGGACAGTATCAATCATAGCAACAACTTCTTCCATGTCAACTTCTTTCATTCCTCTTGTGGTAATGGCAGGTACACCTACACGGATGCCAGAAGTAACAAACGGACTCTTATCATCAAAAGGCACTGCATTTTTATTGAGTGTAATATGAGCCTTGTCCAATGTTTCCTGAGCTTTTTTGCCAGTAAGATTCTTGTTACGCAAATCAATCAGCATTAAATGAGTGTCCGTACCGCCGCTGATGATATTATATCCACGATTTACAAATGCTTTTGCCATTGCCTGGGCATTTGTTTGAATTTGTTTTGCATAGACTGTGAACTCATCACTCAGTAATTCTCCAAATGCAACGGCTTTGGCAGCAATGATATGCTCCAGGGGGCCGCCCTGTGTTCCGGGAAATACGGCCATGTCAAGAAGATGACTCATCAACCGGGTGTTTCCTTTTGGATCTTTTACTCCAAAAGGATTTTCAAAGTCTTTCCTCATTAAAATTATGCCGCCTCTTGGGCCACGTAAAGTTTTATGTGTGGTAGATGTAACAAAATGACAACGATCAAAAGGATCGTCCAAAAGTTTTTTTGCAATCAACCCGGCAGGGTGAGCAATGTCGGCCATGATAAATGCGCCAATGGAATCTGCAATGGCACGAATTCGTTTGTAATCCCAGTCACGGCTGTAAGCTGATGCGCCGCAAATAATGAGTTTTGGTTTTTCTTTTTGAGCAATCTCTTCCATCTTGTTGTAATCAACAAGGCCGGTTTCTTTTTTAACGCCATAAAAAAGTGGTTGATAAAGTTTACCGCTAAAGTTGACTGCTGAGCCATGTGTCAGGTGGCCGCCCATACTCAGATCGAGTCCTAATATTTTATCACCGGGTTTTAAAACAGCCAGCATCAGTGAGGCATTAGCCTGTGCACCGCTGTGTGGTTGCACATTGGCATAATCGCAATTAAAAACTTTTTTAATGCGGTCAATAGCTAATTGTTCGGTCTGATCAACGATTTCGCAGCCACCATAATAACGACGGCCGGGGTATCCTTCTGCATATTTATTATTCATCACATTGCCCATGGCCTGGATCACCTGCAGTGAAGCAAAGTTTTCAGAAGCGATGAGTTCAATACCATTGCGCTGGCGTTCCAGTTCCTGGCGGATAAGATCAAAAACCTGGGTGTCTTTTTGCATATTGCCCCCATCCCCTAAAGGGGAGTTTGTAAACTTTCCGATTGTTTTAGAAAATTCATTGTTATTGCTGAATAGTCCCGATAGCTATCGGGATGTTACAGTTGAAGAGTGCGTCGCAACAGATGTTTAATAGTAGTACTGCAGTTGGCCACACTATCATCGTTACAAAAATAAGTGAGGTAAGGTTGTTATAGCAAACTGCATTGAAGTTTTTGTTTATTCTAAATTCACTACATTCGTTGGCTTTTTTAACAACATGAAGGCAATCATACCAGTAGCCGGAGCAGGCACCAAGCTGCGTCCGCATACCTATACGCAACCCAAGGCTTTGATTCCGCTTGCCGGAAGAACCGTGCTGAGTTTTATTATTGATCCATTGAAAGAAGCGGGCATCAATGAATTCATTTTTATTGTAGGATATCTTGGCGATAAGATCCAGGATTATGTAAAGGCAAAATATCCAGGGCTAAAGACTCATTTTGTCCGTCAGACTGACCGGCAGGGTATTGGCCATGCCATCAGGCTTACAAAAAATATCGTGAACAAAGATGAAGTGTTTGTAGTGCTTGGCGATACGATCTGTGAATATGATGTGCAGGAAGTGATGAAGAGTCCAAACTCAATGCTGGGTGTGAGGAAAGTAGATGACCCCAGGGAATTTGGTGTGGCAGAAATAGATGAAGACAGATTTATTAAGCATGTGATAGAGAAACCCCAGATACCTAAAAGCAATATGGCGCTGGTGGGAATTTACAAGATAAGAGAAAGTGAACAAATGTTCCAGTGTCTTGAAAATAATATAAGGCAGGGATTACGAAGCCACGGTGAATACAGCTTGACCGATGCATTGGATTGTATGATAAAACTGGGCGCCCGGTTTCAATCATTCAAAGTGGAGAATTGGTTTGATTGCGGACGTAAAGAAACCATGCTGGAATCAAACGCCACCCTGCTGAAAAAATCCAGTTCAACAGGAAATAAGGAATATCAATTTGAAAATTCGGTGATCATCCACCCGGTAAGCATCGGTACGGATTGTACAATCAAAAACTCCATCATCGGCCCTGATGTGACTATTGGCGACGATACAACTATTGATTACTGCATTATAAAAAATTCCATTATTGGCTCTTATTCCAACCTGTTTGATATTGTACTGGATTCTTCCATTATCGGCAGCGACAGTAACCTCAGGGGAGAAACCCGGTCGCTAAATATCGGTGATAATACGAGTATTGATTTGGGATAACAGTTACGGGTTATGAGTTACGGGTTTCGGGTTATAGTCTTTATTGATTGTTACCTTTACTTCGTAACTCTTAACTCATAACCCGTAACTCAGCACTATGCCTTTTTCGAATCGCATTACAAAACTTTTTGGTATTGATTATCCTATCATCCAGGCCGGGATGATATGGGCCAGCGGCTGGCGGCTTGCCAGTGCTGTAAGTAACGCAGGGGGATTAGGGCTTATAGGCAGCGGGAGCATGTATCCTGATGTCTTAAGAGAACATATACATAAATGTAAATCCACTACTGTTCGTCCCTTTGGAGTAAACGTACCTTTGATGTATCCGGATATTGACAAGCATATACAGGTTATTTTGGAAGAAGGAGTGAAGATCGTTTTTACTTCGGCCGGTAACCCAAAGACATGGACTGCTGTCTTAAAAGAAAAAGGAATTACAACAGTTCATGTGGTTAGCTCTTCAAAATTTGCAAAAAAAGCAGAAGAAGCGGGTTGTGATGCAGTAGTGGCTGAAGGATTTGAAGCAGGCGGTCATAATGGGAAAGAAGAAACAACTACGATGGTGTTGATACCGGCTGTTGTTAATGCTGTGAAGATACCGGTGATTGCTGCAGGTGGCATAGCAACCGGGCGACAAATGCTGGCCGCTATGATAATGGGAGCAGAGGCAGTACAGATGGGAAGCCGCTTTGTAGCCAGCGAGGAAGCTTCTTCTCATATTGAATTTAAAAAAGCCGTTATCAATACGCAGGAAGGGGACACGATACTTACGATGAAGCAATTAACTCCTGTAAGAGTGATCAAAAATGATTTTTACAGGCAGGTGCAGGAGGCAGAATGGAGGGGGTCAACAGTAGATGAACTAAAAAAATTATTAGGCAGGGCCCGTGCAAAAAAAGGTATGTTCGAGGGCAACCTGGATGAAGGAGAGTTAGAAATAGGCCAGGTGAGTGCCTTGCTGAATGACATTTTACCAGCCGGGCAGATCGTAAAAAATGTGTGGAGTGAATTTATGAACGGTTTGTCAAGTCCGTTGAAAATGCTTTAATTTTATTGTTTCAGCGGAACGAATGTGTGAAGTTTCTTTTAAAGAATAACATTTGTCAAATGAAACAAAAACTCCTCCTGATGACAATTACCCTTTTGGGTTTTGTTGTTGCAAAAGCCAATAACATTGATCCCGGTGATGGGAAGGGCAAAAAAGATGAACTGAATGGTATAGTAATACATTCGGAGACCAAAAAGCCTTTGAAAGATGTTAGTGTGACCGCTTACCTGGTTTCTAAGAAAGAGAAAGTAACAACGACTGACGAAGAAGGCAACTTTGCATTTGATGAGTTAAAACCGGGTATCTACAAATTTATTTTTGAAAAAGCCGGTTTCAAAAGGATTACTAAAGACAAGGTGGTGATAAAAACCGATGAAGGCTTCCAGTTGAATATCGAAATGATTGAAAGTAATGATTTCGACATTATGCCTTCTCCTTTTTATTTTACTGAAGTGAAATAAATAAGTTTCAGCTTATTTTAAACTGGGATGTGGCAATCACATCCCAATTTTTTTTATTGTGATAAAGCAGCGAGATGCCTTGTGTCATCCAGGCTTCTTCATATTTTTTTTCTTTAAAATACTCCCAGGCTTCGAAGAAAGCTTTTTTGTACAGATCTCTTGTGGCAATGGTAACATGAGGGTGGGAGGGGCGGTCATCAATTGGCAGTGGATATTTGTTTGCCTTTAGCAAAAACCCGAACAGATCATCTTTTAATTTCATTAATTGATCATTAGGTGATATATCAATAAATATCACACTGGGTTTAAAATGGGAAAAGTTGTTCGATTGAATAACAAAACTGTTTTGAGTTGCAGAAAATGCGGCAATAGAGTCTTTCAAATCGTTTTCCAGACCGGGCATCATCCAGAAAGGAGGAACCAGGGTAATATGTGCGGGTGATCTCAAAGCCACTTCGCACTGGTAATTTTCTTTCATCCACAATTTCCATTTTAATACCTGCTGATTGATGTTTTCAGGCGCCACTAATGCAATAAAGTACATGTTCATATTGCAAAAATAAACAGTCCCGCCTCAGGTGGGACTGTTTTGCTTTCATGGCCAGTCACGGCAAGGCTTCAATCTTTGTTGTCGTCTGTATCAATATTGAAATCGTCTTTA
The DNA here is from genome assembly GCA_023251215.1 of Sphingobacteriales bacterium. Taxonomy (GTDB): domain Bacteria; phylum Bacteroidota; class Bacteroidia; order Chitinophagales; family Chitinophagaceae; genus JAHEZF01. The sequence continues at coordinate 6,410 of JAHEZF010000065.1, forward strand.
TTTTTTTCTATTTTAAATTTCTTATGTTTTTTCAGGAAGCTTCGGTATTTCGTGTTCACTTCATTGGAAACTGTCTTGCCGTTGATAATTAATTCGCCGTTATTATTTTTAATGGTATAGCCTTCTTTCTTGTTGATCAAGCCATCTTTATCCAGGTCATCTATGAATTCCTTGTACTCGTTCATTTCTTCCTTTGCCTTTTCAATCTGTGCTTTGGCTTTTTCCATTTCTTTCCGGATCTGCGGGCCTATCTTCTCCATCTGCTTTTGCACCTCTTTCATTTCATCCTGTAGCTTATCCATGTTTATTTCTTTCACTTTCTCCATCTCATCTTTTATTTTTTTCCAGTCAATTTTGGCAATAGATTCTTCCACTTCTTTTTGGATTTTAACAACATCCACTTCTTTCATCGCTTTGGCTATTTCTTCTCTTATTTTTTCTGCATCTATTTTAGCTATGGAAGCATCAATCTCCTTTCTGATCTTTTCCATATCCACTTCTTTCATGGCTTTGTCTATTTCCATTCTTAATTTATCTCCATCTATTTGCTTCATGGCTTCAGCAATTTCTTTTTGCACTTTTTCCATATTCACTTTTATATCCACGTTATTCAATTCATCCAAAACATCGTCCAGGTCCCTGATCTTTTTCTCGCGGTCAGTTTTTGGCTTAGGTACTGTATCATTTACCAGTTGCCGGTACCGGCCCGGCGATTGTTTAAAGTCCCACGATACTAAAGCAAGACTGACTCCCAGTACGAATAAAGCAAGAAGCATGCGTCCGGTTGTGAGGGTTGTTGGTTTCATACATCAAAAATTTAAAGGTTGAAATTTAATAAGCATCATCACGAATAGATTTGTATCAAATATACGATTGATTTCGTATTAAGTTAATATCTTGGTGAATTATGGAAAATTTTAACAAAAAATCATCCGCCTGCAGTGAACGGCTGGCAAACTTTTATTTACAGGTTCCTCAGTTTTTTCTAAAAGCCCACTTTATCAATTCCTTCCAGCTTGGCTTTTTTCCGTACATTAAAATGCCGGTGCGGTAAATCTTAGCGGCAAACCAGGTAGTAAATATAAAGCCAACGATAAGTAAGAACATTGACAGGCCCAATTGCCACCAGGGAACAGTCCCCGGTACGCCATAAGGTATGCGGGCCATCATTACAATAGGTGAACTGAAAGGAATTATACTTGCCCAAAATGCTACAGGCCCGGTAGGATCATTAATTGCTGTGGTCATTATAACTATCGAAATAATAACTATCATCGTAACAGGAAAGCTTAAGGATTGAGCTTCCCTTACATCTTCATTAATAGCGCTGCCAATAGCTCCATAAATGGAGGAATAGAAAAAGAATCCGCCCAGAAAATAAAAAGCGAAACAGAAAAGCACTATGGGAATATTTATACTGGTAAATATCTGTTGCACATTGCCAACAATAGAATTGGCAGCTCCGCCACTGCCAGATACTTTTGTGATATTGTAAATAATAAATACAAA
>JAHEZF010000321.1 GCA_023251215.1 Sphingobacteriales bacterium
AGGCACCTGGTAAATCTTAACGATTTAGTGCGGAATGAATCGTATTATCTTTTCTTTAATCATGACGATTGGTTCATCAATCTGCGGAACCAGAATGTAAAATACCAGGCAAAGCTGGTTGCCCGGTTATTGTCCGGCTCACGCATACCGGGGCTGCCTGATATGAAGGCACTTCACATTGCCATAACAGACGTGTTGAACTATGGAGGCTTGTTGAAAAATGAAATACCTGAATTAATCGGGCAGTGGTCGCCACTGGAAGGCAATGTTGCTGCCGGGTTGAAATTTGAAGAATGGTTTCCTGCCCGTGAAAAAATTACTATCGGGGCTTTACAAAACTTGTCGCACAATGGAGGATACCAGATGCTTGCCTACTGGTATGCGGCATCCGGCAATGTCGATCGCACCCTGCAATGCATCGACACGCTGAAAAAGCACAATGAGAATTACGATAAGTTATTCATCAACTCCACACATGTGAGTGTTTACTTCCTTACTTTCGGAAATGAAGCTGCCTTCAGGAATTTTATTTCAAAATATTCAAAGAGGCTGGGCATACCCCAGCACGGATATGTAAATGAACTCGTTAACAAAGCCGGAATTACGGTTTTTCCAAATGCCATAAAATTCCTTAAACACGGAAACTATAATGATTGCTTTACTTTTTTTACGGAGGAGAATAAAAATCAGTTATTCAAAATATCAAACGAGTTTATAAAAGCTGAATCAAAATCACCCGATGAATTGAATTTTAATCTGGCCCTGCTTTATAAACTGGAAGGTGTGCTTACTGCTAAGAAAGATAAAGAACGAGGAGTTCAGGCCAAAAGACCAGATAGTTTGTTCCAGGCTGCGCTCACTTATTACAACAAAGTTTCCCCGACCTTCCTCAATGAGCAAATTACAACACAAATAAAACCAAGCTTTTTTGGCTCAGACTCCGAAGAAAGATTAATACCCCGTAAACACCTGTTTATTTACCCGGATCATTTCAAAACAGTGATTCCCGCGATTAGCCCCGGGTGGTTCCAGTACTATGATCATACTTTTTTTCTTTTCATGATCAGGAATAATCTCTTCTCGAAATTTTACAAGACACAAAAAGATTATCAGCTTATTATTGATTGGTCGGATAGTTATTTTCCGTGGTATGGAACCAGTGGCAACAGGGGATTTATGAAGTATCCGGTTCCTGGACGTTCAACATATTTGAAATTAGATTCCCTTATAAATCAATCCGGTTTTGATTTGGATAACGCATGGATTAAGATGGTTTTGATAGTGGATTACTTCAAAACAGGGGACACCACAAATGCATTTAGTCAGGTGAAAAGTTTAAAGTTTAAAGTATTCGAGAAACCCTCATTTGAAAATGCTGACTATTTCCGCAATTTGGTAATCCATATAGCGGGCGAATTGGCTGCAAACAGCAAGAGAAAAGAAAGCCTGCAATTGCTTAGTCATTTTTCTAATCGTAAAAACAGAATTGCTGCCTACGCCAAAGTCGCTGCCGTTTGCCAATACCGTAAAAAGGTTAGCGAGGCTGCATTATGTTTTGACTCCGCTAATGCGGAACTGAAACGGCTGAAGAGTTTCAATTTTCAAAACAATGATTTCCGTATGTCTTTGGTTGAAATGATTTCCCTGCAAGACGAAAGAACCAGCATGGCCAAGGCTTTTGAGTACGTAGGTTCTATGGCAGGGTTCGATCGTTTACTGGGGATCAGAAAGATGGGATGGTCTTATTCACGCCTGAGTGAGTATCACAAAGCCATGATATCGATACCTGAGTTTGTCAGTTCAGACGACCGCCTTTTCTTATATTACAATGTGTTGCTAATCGAGAATATAGAGCACGGAAATAATTCAGGCGATTGGAAGTCTTATTACGATGTGATATTAAGTGATATGGAAGTGACCTATACTCAGAATGATCTTCTCCCGGATTAATGAAAAATCATGAACCTGAATAGAATCATCCAGTCTTTACTCCTCATGCTTGCCTTAGTGGGCGTGTTTGCCGCCATGGCCAGGAATGCTTACGGGTTTGATTTTATTGGCGTTGCGTGCCTGGGGTTAGCAATTTTATATTTGCTGCAGGTTACGTGGAAAGTAATAAGCGAGTACGGTTCCCTTTCGCGTGAGGCTGTTCCAGAGATTTTTGAATTGCTCTTGTTGGCTGTACTCACCACATTCTTCAGCTTAAGAGCATTCTACATTTACCTGGATTTCTCTGAAGTTATTTTTTACACAGTCTGTGTTTTGCAAATTATTGTCTACATGATAATTGGGTACCGCACCTATGCTGCAGTGAGAAAGGAGAGTAAAGAGTTGGCTACCCTTGTTGTGTTTTTTTTCTCATCCCTAACTTTTTTCCTGTTCTTCATCCTCACCAGGGTTAACACGTCAGTATCCATGATTTTTGCAGGATTGGCCCTGCTGGCAGCCGCACCAGTAATTTTTTCTGCTGCAAAGCGGCAACATTTTGAAGTTAAATCGAAGGCTGTATCGTTTTTACAATTTGTTATCGCTTCCCGCAATAAGGCGGGGCTGTTATTCTTATTTTTTATTTCATCAACGCTCTTCACCGGATTGACTTATTTCCGGGTTATTCCTTCCATTGAAAATACAGACCGGCCGAAAGATTATATTGATTTAATCAGCAATGCCGAGGCGGGAAAAGAAAAGCCAATAAACGGGCACTACCAGCATGAACAATACAAACAAGCCCTGGATAAGTTT
>JAHEZF010000322.1 GCA_023251215.1 Sphingobacteriales bacterium
CCGAAACCACCTGATTTTATTAAACAGATACAGGCATTAAAAAAAGAAAAATTTTTATTATTCCGGGAAATATTGGGCCGTATATAAAAAATATGCCCAAACCCGGCATAAGATCGGAGAAAAAGCAGTATCTTAAATAAATATGAAGTTTAATAAAAATAATACAAAGAAATAACGGGTAATGGGAACATCAACAGCAAGGAAAGCCGGGGCTAAACCGGTGGCGCCAACAAATGGAAAAGCCGCGAAGGCCACGGTAACGAGAGCAACAAAAAAAAGAACCGATAGCCATCGGTTTGATCTGCATAAGGCGTTGCAGGAATATTTTGGCTTTGATAAATTCATAGGCACACAGGAAAAGGTGATTGAATCGCTGCAGGCGGGCCGTGATACGTTTGTTATTATGCCAACCGGCGGCGGTAAAAGTTTATGTTACCAGTTGCCAGCCATGGTAAGCGAAGGCGTAGCCATCATTGTTTCTCCACTTATTGCTTTAATGAAAAACCAGGTGGACCTGATGCGCAGCTACAGCAGCAAAGACGAAGTGGCGCATTTTCTTAATTCGTCGCTTACAAAAAAAGAAATTAAAGAAGTCCACGATGATTTGCTTACGGGTGAAACGAAGATGCTTTATGTAGCACCCGAAACCCTGACCAAACAGGATAACCTTGAATTCTTTTCCGACCTGAACATCTCTTTTTTTGCAGTAGACGAAGCTCACTGTATTTCGGAATGGGGACATGATTTTCGTCCCGAATACCGGCGCCTTCGGGAAATGATGATTCAGATAGACCCGGATATTCCGGTTATTGCATTGACCGCAACTGCAACACCTAAAGTTCAGAGTGATATTATCAAAAACCTGGATTTAAAGAATCCCAATATTTTCATTTCTTCTTTTAACCGCGCCAATCTTTATTATGAAGTGTTGCCCAAAATAAAAAAGGCGCAAACTGACGAAAACATTGTTCGCTTTATCAAAAGCATGAAAACTAAAAGCGGTATTATCTATACACTTAACCGGAAAACAACCGAAGAACTGGCAGATATTTTAATGGCCAATGGAATAAAGGCAGTTGCGTATCATGCCGGGCTCGAAGGGAAACTTAGGACTGAAAGGCAGGATCTTTTTCTTAATGAAGATGTACAGGTTATTTGTGCCACTATTGCTTTCGGTATGGGAATTGATAAACCAGACATCCGGTTTGTTATTCATTATAATATCCCCAAGTCAATCGAAAACTATTACCAGGAGACCGGACGTGCCGGCCGGGATGGACTCGAAGGTAAATGCCTTCTTTATTATTCGCATAAAGACGTAAGCAAGCTTGAACATTTGATGCGGGACAAGCCGCTTAGTGAAAGAGAGGTTGGCGCCCAGCTTATCAACGAGACAGTTGCTTACGCAGAAAGTGGTGTTTGCCGGCGCAAAGTGTTATTGAGTTATTTTGGCGAAGAATATGAAAAAGAAAACTGCGGCCAATGTGATAATTGTAAACACCCGAAGGAAAAAGTTGAGGCCAAAGAAGAAGCTGTGATCGCTTTAAAAGCAATTAAGTCACTGGACGAAAGATTTGCTACTAATTATGTAGTGCAGATCATTATTGGGAGGCTGACGCCCCAAATACAAATGTTCCGTCATGATGGTATTGATGCATTTGCCAGCGGCAATGATAGGGACAGCTATTTTTGGAATTCGCTGATCAGGCAACTGATATTAGAAGGAATGCTGGTAAAAGACATAGAAGAATATGGCGTGCTGAAGTTTACCAAAAAAGGAGAAGCGTTTTTGAAAAAGCCAAAAGCATTCAAAATAATCCTGAATAACTTGTATGAGGACGCAAATGCAGATGATGAGGAGGGGGCGGAAGCATCCGGCGGAAGCGCTACGGATGAAAATTTGTTTGCGATGTTAATGGAATTGCGGCAAAGAGAAGCTAAAAAAGCCGGACTCGCTTCCTGGGTGATCTTTCTTGAAAATACATTGCAGGATATGGCCACCCTATATCCAACGACACTTGAAGAATTGGAAAAATGCCAGGGCGTCAGTAAGGGGAAAGCAATGCGTTATGGAAGGCCATTTGTTAACCTGATTGCCCAATATGTGGAAGAAAACAATATTGAAAGGCCGGATGATTTTGTGATGAAGAGTGTGGTGAATAAAAGCGGCAATAAAGTTTTTATTATTCAGCAAACCGATAAAAAAATGTCGCTGGAAACGATTGCTAAAAATAAAGGCTGGCGCATGGATCAAATGCTGGAAGAAATGGAAACTATTGCCGCCAGTGGTACCAAGCTCAATCTTGATTATGCAATTGATGAGATGCTTGATGAGCATGACCAGGAAGAGATCATTGAATATTTTAAAGGCTGTGAAAATTCCTCGTTGCAGGTAGCACAGGAGGAGTTGTCAGAATATAATTTCAACTGGGAGCAATTAAAGATCATGCGGATAAAATTCTTAAGTGAATACGGAATGTAAGCCTCTGTCCACTAAAAGGAAATAAGAAAGGATTAATGCGGGATTTCAAATTTCAGGGCGATAGCCCTATTTTTGCAACCCATTTCGATATTCGGCATTCATTGTTCAATATTCGAAATTCAAGGCGGTGCGGTAGCTCAGTCGGTAGAGCAAAGGACTGAAAATCCTTGTGTCGGCGGTTCGATCCCGCCCCACACCACCCAAACGGAAGCATATTGCTTCCGTTTTTGTTTTCTCCCCATTTGAA
>JAHEZF010000323.1 GCA_023251215.1 Sphingobacteriales bacterium
CATACCGTAGGATGATTTGTCTTTTTGTAAAGTATTATAGTTGGCATTCCTGCCTGTTCCGTTGTCCTCGATGATGTATTCGATATAATCTTCGTTGCGGGTAACTGAAACCAGTAACCTGCCTTCATTATCCGGCCTGTTGCGCAAACCATGAAGGATCGCATTTTCAACATAAGGTTGAATGATCAGCGGAGGCACTTTGTAGTCATCTGTTAAAAGCGATTCATCGGCTTTTATTTCTGCGGTAAATTTATTTTCGTTCCTGAATTGTTCCAGTTCAACATATAATTTCAATGTTTCTAAATCTTTTGCCAGTGTAACGGTGTTCTGTTTTGAACTGTCAAGAATGTTACGGATGAGCCTGGCAAATTTGTTCAGATACACGGTAGCATTGTATTTATCATTGCTTTGAATCAGGGCATCAATGCTGTTGATGCAGTTGAAAATAAAATGTGGATTCATCTGTGCCCGCAGGGCCATCATTTCTGTTTCGGCAATTTTTTGTTTCATTTCTGCTTCATGACGAATATCTTTTATTCTTTTTCGTACCAGCCAATAAACTAATGCAACTACCAACAGCAAAACCACAATTTTGAAACCAATCATTTGCCAAAAAAAAGGAGTTATTATAATCATCAGTTCATCGCCTGTTTCATTCATCACGCCATCGTTGTTGCTTCCCTTTACATGAAGTGAATATTTACCGGGCTGCATGTTGGTAAAATTTACCAGGCCATTTTCACTTTCCACCCAGTTGTCATTTACCTCATCCAGCCGGTAATAAAACTTATTTTGTAAAGGACTTGTATAGTTAAGCACCGAAAACTGTATGGTAATTTGATTAGTGCCTGCAGGCAATCTCAATTGTTTTTGATGAGGCTCTTTGATGGTAAACAATACCGGGTGTCCCATTGCCTGCACATCGGCAATTTCAACCGGCGGAGGTTCGGTAATAACTGGCAAGGTATAAGGATTAAATTCTGTGATAACATTTACTCCACCCATCAGAATATTTCCTTTGCTGTTAAAAGTGAATACTGCATTCGCATCATAACTTTCAACAGGAACTCCATAATCTGCTGCAAAAAGCCTGAATGTTTTTTTGGTATCATCATATGATATCAATCCTTTTCTGCTGGTCATCCAGAGGAAACCTTTTTTGTCAACCAGTATTTTACCCAATTCTTCTTCGGGCAATCCTTTGCTTTTATTCAGCACTTCATACTGTCCGTTATCTATATTTAGTTTTACAAGCCCAAAAACAGTTGTTACCCAAAGAAAATTTTTTTCCGCCGGAATAATATCACGAATTGAATTCAACGCTTCTTCATCCTGTTCATTCATGTATTGAAAATAAAAGTGGGTGAAATCGTCCGTCAATTCATTGTAACGATATAGCCCTTTTTCAGTGCCGGCCCACAATTGCTGCTGTTGATCGTATTTTGTCAAATAGATTTTTCCCTCAGGGAGGCTATTGATTTTTCCCTGCTGATGACTATAATGTTTTACAAACTGCCCCTTCTTTTTATCAAAAACATATATGCCTGAAGAAGGGGCCCTCACCCAATACAAACCATCTTTACGCAGCAACATTTCCCGAAACTGAAAATCCCCCCTTTCTACGGACACGGCATCAGGCGGAATATATATAGTACAGTGATTAAAAGATTTTTTAATGATACCACTGTCAGTGCTGTACCAGTTATTGCCTTCTTCGTCTTTATAAATGGCATATATACTTTTGAGGTCCTCACTGCCAGGACCGGATGGTTTAATGAATTGATGACTCAGCAGATTCCAGTTCTTATCGAAACTGTACAACCCCTGGCGATACCATACACCTAGCCGGTAATCCTCTTTTTCTTCGTCCAGGCAGCGTAACAGGCCAAAAGCACCCGAAACTTTTATTTCAGGCGACTTCTTCAACCAATGGTTTTGAAAATGCTGGAGGTAAGGATCTAAAATGTTCAGTCCTTTATTGGTGCCAATCCATAAACGGTTCATTGCGTCTTTATAAAAACAAGTAATGATCTCTCCCCGGAGTGAATACTCATTGTTATTATCAGTACGGTATTGCTTGTATTGGTGAGTATCGGGATTGTATAAAACAAGTCCCCTGTCTGTTCCCAGGCATAACCAGTTATTCTGATGCTGATCGGTCCATTCCTGCAGGGTGTTCACTATAGATTTACTTAAATGAGGGGTAAGTTTTTTTTCACCCGGATTAAATTGCAGCAAGTAGTTACCCCACTGGCCAAGCCATATGTGCTGCTGTGAATCTTCGAACAGAACTAACCCTGCATAATCTGTCGGGTAACTGGTGAAAGATATTTTCTCCCGGTCAATTTCGTGCAACCCATAATGACTGGTAACCCACAGACGATGCATTCTGTCTTCAAGAAAAACACCAAACTGGTTGTAAAACTTTTTTTGTCCTTCGTCTTTTGGCGGCGGCAGTCGCAGCGTAGTAAAAATATTTTTTTGTGGCTGAAACCATTGCACACCATCGCTGGTGGCTAACCATAACTTACCTTCTCCGTCAATAAAAGGACGCGGAGAATAATTATGACTCAGGCTATTGGCATTTCCCGGTTCATGAAAATAATTATGGCTGTTGCCTGAGATTGGATTAAAATGGGCCAACCCCAGCGCTGTACCAATCCAGAAATTATTTTCTTTATCAGCAACAATTGACACGATAAAATTATTGGGCAG